>JAKSQR010000081.1 GCA_024404065.1 Clostridia bacterium
TTTACCCAAGCATCATTCTGTCGTTGTCGAGGGCTTTGCCTGCTGCTTCCTTAAATTTGAGGAGCAGGTCATCAATGGTAAGCTTATCTCTTGCCTCTCCGCTTTCATCAAAAATAATGTTACCATTATTCATCATAATTGTGCGGTTGCCAAGGTCAAGGGCAGATTGCATATTGTGGGTTATCATCATACAGGTCAGGTTGTGCTCTGCCTGAATGCTTTGTGTAAGGTTAAGCACCTTTTCTGCAGTAGCAGGGTCAAGTGCTGCTGTATGCTCATCAAGGAGCAACAGTTTAGGTGGGTTAATGGTTGCCATCATCAGGGTAAGTGCCTGACGCTGACCGCCTGAAAGAAGACCAACAGGGGAGTCCATTCTGTCCTCAAGTCCCATCTCAAGCAAGGCAAGCTTCTCACGGAAGGCTGCTTTGTCCTTTTTGTTAATGGAGCTGAGCCAGCCACCATGACCTGCGGCAAGAGCCAAGTTTTCCTCAATGCTCATACCGGGGGCACTGCCCTTCATGGGGTCCTGAAAAAGTCTGCCAATCTCCCTTGCACGCTTGTGCTCAGAGAGCATTGTAATATCCTTACCATCAAGTATTATGTTGCCTGTGTCAGTAATAAATGAGCCGGCAATGGCATTGAAAAGGGTACTTTTACCAGCACCGTTAGCACCGATAATTGTAATGAAATCACCTTTGTTTACCTGAAGAGAAAGGTCCTTTATAGCAGTTTTTGCATTAACTGTACCGGGGAAGAATGTTTTGGAAATATTATTGATTTTAAGCATTATGCTTCCCCCTTTCCGAAGCGGACCTTAAGTGTGCGCTTAAATATGGGGAATTGCTCCTTAAGATAGGGGCCTGCAATGGCAATAATAACAATAACAGATGATATGAGTTTAAGCATAAATGCAGGCATATCAAATCTTAATGCTATTGTATATACAAGCCTGAATACAAATGAGCCAAGCACTACGCCGATTGCCCTTACAGGGATTTTACCCTTACCCATAAATGCACCGCCGATAAGCAGTGAAGCAAGGGCAACTGTAACCATGCCTGTGCCTATATCAATATTTACGCTCTTGTTATATTCTGCAAGAAGGCAGCCTGAAAGGCCTGTAAATGCGTTAGCAATACATAAGCCCACAATAGTTGTAAATACAGGGTTTATAGATGAGGACTTAACCATTTCAGGGTTGTTGCCTGTAGCTCTGATTGCAAGGCCAAGCTTTGTGCGAAGGAACAAGCTTAAAAATACTACTACAAGAATCACTGCAATAAGTGCAACAAAAAGTGCGGAGTATTTTTTTATCGCTGTATTCTCAAGCAGGGCGTTCATTTTTGTAAACACAGTATCAGTTCTGTTCATATTAAGCAGAGAGGAGTTACCCATAACTGCAATATTTATAGAGTAAAGACCCGTGTTTACTATGATACCTGCAAGCAGGCTGTTAATACCCATTTTAGTCTGAAGTATTGCGGTAATAAAGCCGGAGAGCATACCTGCACCCATAGCAGCAGGAATAGCAAGATATGGGTGACCTGATATAGCTACCACAGCGCCAACTGCTGCACCTAATGTGAAGCAACCATCTGTTGAAAGGTCGCACACATTAAGCATAGAGTAGCTTAAAAATAGCGCAAGTACTGTAAGTGAGCTGATAAGTCCCAGCTCAAGGGCGTTCTGCCCAAGGTTTAAAATAGTGGAAAAAGACATATCAATTAAAAGCTTTCTGCAGTTTCAATAGGCTTAACCTGTGTGCAGTAGGGGCCGAATGCTTGAGCAACAATGTCATAGTCAAGACCCATTACAGCGCATACATCAGTGTTTACTGTTGCAGTACCATTATCAAATGTTCTTACAGGCATAGTAGCGGGCTCAATACCATCAATAAGAATGCCTGCTACCATTTCAGCGGATTCAACGCCGAGGTTTGCATAGTCAACACCATAGCCGCAGAATGCACCGTTAAGTGCGAAGGAGTCAGCACCTGCGAAGTGCTTAACGCCTGCGTTTGCGAACATTTCATAAATTGAAAGCTCTGCAGTCATAACAGTATTATCTGAGGGAGTGAATACGCTCTTAACACCTGCGTCAATAAGTGCCTGTGCTGCAAGGCTTATTTCGTTTACGTTTGTACCAGTTTTTTCAATGTACTTAATGCCCTTGCTGTCAAGGAATTCCTTAGCCTGAGCAATAGCTGTTGTGGATGAATCCTGACCTGCGTCGTAAAGAAGACCAACGGTTTCAGTCTTTTCGTCAGCAGCAAGGATAAGGTTCATAATAGCGGTTGTATCAAGGTAGTCTGATGTGCCTGTGATGTTTGCGCCGGGAGCCTCAAGTGAATCTACAAGACCTACTGAGAGAGGGTCAGAAACAGCAGCAAATACTACAGGGATATCAGTTGTAGCGCTCTGCATAGCCATAGCTACGGGAGTTGCAATACCTACCATAAGGTCAACATCATCAGCAATGAAGTTTGCAATAATCTGTGAAAGTACGTTTGCGTCAGCATTGCAGTTGTCTTCTTTAATGTCAAATGTTACATTCTTTTCTTTGCCTATAAGTTCAAGCTGAGATTTGATGTTTGCAACAATCTGATTAAGTGAAGCATCATCTACATAGTTGCAGATGCCTACCTTAAAGGTCTTTGCAGTTGCTTCAGTGTCATTGTTTTCGCCGTTGTCAGTAGTTTTGCCACATGCAGCAAAGCAGCATACAACAAGCATAAGTGCGGTAATAATAGCTATTATTTTCTTCATAAAGGGTCAATCCTTTCAAAAAAATTATGCACAAATATTATCACAATACTATTATAGTGTCAAATTTTTATTTGATTTTTTATTTTAATGTGTTAAAATACTAATAGACTAAAGTGACTTATTGTTACAGGAGAGTTAGAATGAAGAAAAAATCTACATATTGGGCATACAGAATTGTTTTATACTTGTTTGGGCTTGCTCTGCTTGCAGCAGGTATTGTGCTAAGCAAAAAAATCAGCCTTGGCATTTCGCCTATTGTATCGGTTGCTGACTGTGCTTCTCAGCTGCTTATAGGTAAAATAAGCTGGCTTAACCTTGCTAATGCAACCCTTGTGGAGTATATTATTTTTGTAATTGTGGAGATGATTATACACACCATCAGGAAGCAATATAAAGAGATTCCATTTGATGCTATGCAGATTGTAGTAAGCCTTGTATTTACACAGTGCATGACCGTATTTGATGTTATACCTTCATTTACAGGCGAGAGCCTTCAGGGCACATTTTATGCTACAATGGCAGGCAGGCTTATATTTCTGATTATTGCAGTTATTCTTACAGGCACAGGCGTTTCAATTGCCCTTAGTACAAGATTAGTGCCAAACCCAGGTGACGGCATTGTAAGAGCAATTTCAGAGTGTATTAAAAAATCTGTTGGTCTTACCAAAAATATTTTTGATATTTCCTGCGTTACAGTTTCTACCGTAGTAGGTCTTATTTTCACTCACAGCCTTGTAAGTGTAGGTATAGGCACAGTAGTTGCCATGATAGGTGTAGGCAGGGTAGTTGCCTTAGTAAACAAGCTTTGCAAAAAGCAGATAGAAAAGCTTTGTGGCTACGAAGAAAAAACCGCTGATTAACCCAGCGGTTTTTATCATTTTTTGGTGCTGTAATAATTGACAAAGCCCTGTGTAAGCTTTATAATTTTATGCGTAAAAATCAGATTGCAGAATGGAGGAATAAATATGGCATTTTGCGAAAACTGTGGTAAAAAGCTTGAAACAGATGATAAATACTGTGAGGACTGCGCAAAGGAGCTTGAAACTGCTGAAGAAACAGCAACAGCAGCTCCACAAACCGAAGAAAAGCCAGTCAAAAAGCACCCCATCATTAACCTCAGAAAAATCGGTATTATAGCAGGTGCAATTATAATCGTAGCAGCAATTATCGCTATTGTTATCGCCTGCCTTTCAGGTAAGGATACAAACGAAAATTATGCACTTTATGTTCAGGATAATGAGCTTTATTATACTGATACAGAAGGTGATACTCAGCGTGTATCAACCAATCTTTTTGATTGCAGTGACCCCGAAGCTTTATATCTTGCTTCATGGACATATCTTTCAGAGGATGGCAAAACTCTGTTTTATCCCGACAAAATTACTGATGGTGATGCGGATTCAGCACCCCTTTATTGCCGCAAGATAGGCAAAGAGGGCAGTGAAAAGAAAATTGCTGACGATGTAGTGCTTTATGCTGTAAACAAAAAGGCAAAGCTTGTCACTTATATTAACGACGAGGGTGAGCTTTATCAGTACAACATAAAAAAGGATAGTAAAGATAAGCTTGCAACAGATGTTAAGCAGTTTTATGTTACTGAAGATGGCAAAAAAATTGCCTGGTATAACAGCGACTCTGAAATTACCGTAAAGGAAGGCAAATCAGAAAAGCTTATTGAGGCTAAGGCTGACAGCGCTCCCTATTTCAGCAGAGACCTTAACACAGCGTATTATTTAAGCGAAGGCTCTCTTTGTAAAATTGCTGACGGCAGCGAAAAGGTTACCATAGCAAAGGATGTACATTCCGTTCTTAAAATCTATCCCGAAACAAACGAAATTTACTATGTAACTGAGCAGGAAAATACCCTTATGCTCAAGGATTTTGTAAATGACGATAAAAAAGAGGATGACGCAGATGCAAAGAAGCCTCTTATGACTGATTTTACATCTATCAAGGATTACGGCAAGGCAGCTGAAGATTATCTCAATGTTCAGGCAAGAAACTCTATAAGAGAATCTCTTGAGGAGGCTACTCTCAGAACTCCTGTCTACACCCTTTACTACTACGACGGCAGCAACAGTAACGCAATTACAGACAGCTACCTTTCAGGTTACACTCACACTGCAGGTGATAAGGCAGTTATCACTTATGCAGCATATAAAACTGATAAGGTTGAAAAGGTAAAGCTCTCTGATTATAAGACCTTTGCAAAGCTTAAAATTGCAGTAAGCGTAGCTATTACAGATGCTTCAGAAATGTATGTTGCAGCACAGGAAAAGGCTCAGGTAACCGCTGCTCCTGTAAGCGGAAAAGCTTCTGGCATAACAAATGACGGCTCAGCATATTATTACCTTGATGAAAAGGGTAACATGTATAAAGTAGGCTTTGAAAACGGTGTTCCCACAGCCGCTGAGAAATGCGACTCAGAGGTATATAACTTTGAGCTTTTCGGTGATAAGGTTGTAGTATATAAGCAGGCAGGTGATAATAACCTTGACCTGTATATTGATGGCAAAAAGCTTGATACCGTCGATTTAGCACAGAAGGTTACATACAATGAGTATGCTGATATAATTACTTACTACACAGGTTGGAGCAAGGAAACAAGCACAGGCACCCTTAATGTATATCAGAATGGCAAGGCAAGAAAGGTTGCTGACGGCGTACATTCCTGCACAGTTATTCCTAACGGCAAGGTGCTTTATATTGCAGATTATACCGATAAATACGGCAAGGGCGCACTTTACATCAGCAAGGGTAAAAAGTCCGAAAAGTCTGCAGACGATGTAAGCAACATAATACCACCATACAGCGTATTTGATGAGTATTACAGAGGCTCCTTCAGCGCACTTTACAATTTATAAAAATCAAACCGCTTCTCATAAAGGGAAGCGGTTTTTGCTATGCTTATTACTTGCTCATATATTCAGCAGTAAAGTCATTTACTACCTCTTTCATTTCGTCTGTGAGGAAGTAGCTTATCTGCTCCTTGAATTTTTCAGGTATGCCAAAATATGCTTCGGCAATAGCACCTGCCATAGCGGCTGTTGTGTCACAGTCACCGCCGATTGAAATGCAGTTTCTGACAGCATCTTCAAAATCTGTTGCCTCAAAGAAGCACTCAAGTGCCTGAGGCACACTGCCCATACAGCTTACATCAAAGCTGTAATAAGGTCTTATCTGGTCTACGGTAAAATCAATCTTGTAGTAGTTATCAGTGATGTAATTTTTTATTTCATCCTGAGTCTTACCCACTCTTGCAAGGTAAATGGCAGCGGCAACAGCCTTTGCACCTTTTATTCCCTCAGGGTGGTTGTGAGTAACAGCTGCGCTTCTTTCTGCAAGTGCTTCTGCCTCTTCAAGTGAATTTGCTGCAAAACCGCAGGGGCTTACCCTCATTGCAGAGCCGTTACCCCAGCTGTTGTAGGGCTCTCTGTTATTTCCAAGCACCCATCTGTAAAAAGTTCCGCCATAGCCTGCATTTGGGTAATGCTTGCCGTAGTATTTCATACAGTCAATAAGCTGATTTTCAAAGTCTGTGTAGTCACCTTTGCAGTTAAGTATAGCCTTTGCCACAGCAACAGTCATTACGGAGTCATCAGTAAACTCATTCCTTCCGGTAAGAAATTCAAAATCCTTTGTTTTGATATTGTCAAACTCATATACTGAGCCTACAGTATCGCCAATAATTGCACCTAACATTTCGGTACCTCCTTGTTATTTGATGGCTAAAGTATACTGCAGTAAACAGTGTCTGTGGTCGCTTTGAATGCGACAAATAAATCTTTTTGCAAAAAACTCCCCTGATGGCAGGGGAGTAGCATAATCAATAGCCGTTTATTTCTTTCTTTTGCATGGCATCAAGTATTTTATTTCTTACATTGCCGTATTTTGGCTCAAGAGAGGATAAAAACTGCTTAACCTCTTCTCTTTCAGTTGTGCCATCAGCAGGGCAACTGCTCTTTTTTACAGGTAAGCCTTCCTTACGGGCTACCCTTGCACAGTCGCTTTCCCTTGCGAATATCATAGGTCTTATTACAGTTATATCCGCTTTTGTCAGGTAGGTGACAGGCATAAAGCAATTAAGTGTGCCGCCGTTAAAGAGATTCATTATAAATGTTTCTGCAACGTCATCAAGATGATGACCAAGGGCCAGTTTGTTACAGCCAATTTCTTTTGCAGTTATATTAAGAATACCTCTTCTCATTTTTGAGCAAAGTGAGCAGGGGTTACTTTCTTTTCTCTCCTCAAATATAAGTG
>JAKSQR010000082.1 GCA_024404065.1 Clostridia bacterium
AACAAAAATGGCAGATACAAAAAGTATTAAAAGCATAAAAAAGGCTGCAACAGTAATAATTGCTGTTGCAGTTGTTATATCAGCAATAATTCTTATCTTAACTGATAGTCCGCTTCTCAAAGGGCTTGAAAATACTTTAGGCCGTTTTGGTAAGGTCAGTCAGGATGCGCCCTTTGCAGTATATTTTGCAGATGTAGGGCAGGGAGATTGTACATTGCTTATTTGTAATGACAAAACCATGCTGATTGATGCGGGTGAAAACGGACACGAAAGTGATGTCTTTAACCTGCTGTATTCTCAAGGGATAAAACAACTTGATTACATAGTCGTATCACATCCTCACTCAGACCATATTGGTGGTATATCTGAGGTGATAGACGAATTTGGCTGCGAAAAATTATACACTCAGAAATTGCCTGAAGGCACTGAAATTGACGCAAAATACACCTGGAGTCTTATAGAAAAATCGGCAGAAAGAAGCGAGACTGAAATATCCTTTCTTTCTTTTGGTGACAGCTTTGATTTTGGCGGTGCAAAAGTAGATGTGCTTGGTCCTGTAACTATTGATGCTGAGAATCTTAATAACTCTTCTCTTATACTGAAAATCACTTATGGCAGTACAAGTTTCTTATTTACTGCTGACGCAGAAAGTGACGAAGAAATGGCTATGCTTGAGCAAAATATTGACCTTAAATCAGATGTGCTGAGGGTTGCGCATCACGGCTCTAAATACTCAAGCTCCACAGAATTCTTAGAGGCAGTTTCTCCCCGTTACGCTATTATTTCAGTAGGCAAAAATAACGATTATGGTCACCCTCACGAGCAAGCAATTCAGCGCCTTGAGGAGTACACATCAGAGATTTACCGCACCGACAGATGTGGTACAATCAAGGCTCTCAGTGATGGCAAAAACATAAGCATCAGCTATGATTCCTGAAATAACAGAATAAATTTCAAAAAAAGCACTGTTTTATTCATTTTGTCCTTGAATAATGCGGTGCTTTATTATATAATATTATAAATATTTTTTTATATTTGGGGGATTATCTCTTGAATAAGGACAGTAAGTTTTCTGTTTCAGCAGAAGAAATTGAAAAACAGAATGAATATATTCAGCTTGCACGCACTCTTGTAGAGGCTAAGTTTCAGCATACACCAAAGGCTTTTGTTCATACCTATGGTTGTCAGGGAAATGTAGCAGACAGCGAAAGATTAAAAGGCGTGCTTCAGCAAATCGGCTACACATTTACAGAGGATGTAAACGAAGCAGATTTAGTGCTTTACAACACCTGCGCAATCCGTGAGCATGCAGAGGACAGAGTTTTTGGTAATGTAGGCGCTCTTAAACAGCTTAAAGCTAAAAACAGAGATATGCGTATACTCCTTTGCGGCTGTATGGTGCAGCAGGCACACATTGCAGAAAAATTCCATAAAAGCTATCCCTTTGTTGATGTTATATTCGGCACAAACGTAATTCATAAGCTTCCTGAGTTCTTATATAAATCACTTTCAGGCGGCAAAAGAATATGCGAAATACCAGCAGGTGACGGTGTAGTGCCTGAGGATATGCCACTTTACCGTGACAGTGAGTTTAAGGCATGGCTTCCCATTATGTATGGCTGCAATAATTTCTGCACCTACTGCATAGTGCCCTACGTAAGAGGCAGAGAGAGAAGCAGAGATCCACAGGTTATTATTCAGGAGGCAAAGGACCTTGTAGCAAGGGGATATAAAGAAATCACCCTTTTAGGTCAGAATGTAAACTCCTACGGTAAAAATCCTGATTACGGTTATAACTTCTCTAAACTCCTAAGGGAGCTTAACGATATTGAAGGGGATTTCATAATAAGATTTATGACCTCCCACCCAAAGGATTGTACACACGAGCTGCTTGATACTATGGCTCAGTGTGACAAGGTAGCAAAGCACCTTCACCTTCCCTTCCAGTGCGGTAGTGACAGAGTGCTTAAGGCAATGAACAGAGGCTATACCTCAGGCAAATATCTTGAACTGCTTGAATATGCCTATTCAGTAATGCCGGATTTATCAGTTACCAGTGATGTAATTGTAGGCTTTCCCGGTGAAACATACGAAGAATTTTGTGAAACAAAGGAGCTTGTTAAAAAGGCAGGCTTCACATCAATGTTCACCTTTATTTTCTCCAGCCGTGAGGGTACAAAAGCCGCTCAGATGGATGACCCCATCTCAGAGGAGGAGAAGGGCAAGTGGTTCAGGGAGTTACTTGCTGTGCAGGAGGCTGTTGCTGCAGAGCGCACATCAGCAAGTCTTGGCAAAACATACAGAGTTTTATGTGAGAGCATAAACGAAAAGAATGGACTTATGGAGGGCCGTACAGAGGGCAATATTATTATTGAGTTCCCTGCAGATAAATCTGTAATAGGTTCCTTCCGCAATGTAACCGTAACTGAGTGCCTTACCTGGATACTCAGAGGCGAACTTGCAGAGTAATAGTTTATTTTAAGCAAAGCTTTTAATAATAAATTTTTTTGATTGGAGATTACTATGGAAGCAGTAGTAGCAAAGGCAAGAGAGCTTGGCGCTCTTGTACAGCAGAGTGAAGCTTATGTTAAGTTTCAGGCAGCATTAAAGGCAAACGAGGCAGATGCAGGTCTTAACGAGCTTATGCAGAAGCTTCAGTTTACACAGCTTGCATTTCAGCAGGCAGCTCAGGGCGAAACACCTGATGAAGCAAAGCTTCAGGAGCTTGAGGCTGAATATCAGCAGACAGTAAACCAGATTATGGATAACCCCAATATGCAGGCTTATCAGACAGCAGCAGCTGAGGTTGACGGTATGATGAATTATGTTACCGCTATTCTCAGAATGTGCGTTGAGGGTCAGGACCCTGCAACATGTGAGCCCGCTCCCGAAGGCGGCTGCAATTGTGATTGCGGCAGCTGTGGTGGTTGCAACTAATTTTAACTTTATCGGGGAGGGTATTCCTCCCCGAGTCGGTAATTTTTGAAAGGTCGGTAAGTGGTATCATGGCAGAATACACCCCCATGATGAAACAATATTTTGAAATCAAAGAGCAGTACCCTGACACTATTGTTATGTTCCGTCTGGGTGACTTCTATGAGATGTTCTTTGAGGATGCTAAAACTGCGTCAGCAGAGCTTGAGCTTGTGCTTACAGGCAGAGACTGCGGTCAGGAAGAGAGAGCACCTATGTGCGGTATTCCCTTCCACGCCTGTGACAGCTACATAGCCCGCCTTGTAACCAAGGGCTACAAGGTTGCAATCTGTGAGCAGGTTGAGGATCCCGCACTTGCAAAGGGCATTGTTAAAAGAAGTGTTACCAGAGTTATAACACCCGGCACTGTTATTGAGAGTGCAATGCTTGATGAAAGTAAAAATAATTTCCTTGGTGCTGTCTGCCACACTCCTGCAGGTGTAGGCGTCTGCTTTGCAGATGTTTCTACCGGCAGTATCCACGCCACACAGTTTGAAAGCAAAAACTGTCAGAAGAGTATCATAAATGAGCTTGGTCGTTTTGCTCCAAGAGAGGTTATTATTAACTCAGATGTGCTCCAGCTTACTGAGGTAACTAACTTTATAAAAACAAGACTTTCCAATGCTTCATGTGAGCTTCTTGATGATGAGTGCTTTGATCTTTCAAAGGCTACCGGCACAGTAATCAATCAGTTTGAGGTGTCGTCAATTTCTCAGGTTATGCCTGAGGCTTCAACAGGCGCAATCTGTGCTATAGGTGCAGTAATTGATTACCTTAAATCAGTTCAGAAAACTGAGCTTGAAAACATCCGCTCACTTGATTATTACGGAGATAACAGCTTTATGCGTCTTGATGTTTCAACTCTCCGTAATCTTGAGATAACCGAAACTCTCCGTAACAGAGATAAAAGAGGCTCACTTCTCTGGGTGCTTGATAAAACAAAAACCTCCATGGGCAGGCGTATGCTTCGCACATGGATTGAACAGCCTCTTCTCAATATAGGCGGCATTACAAAGCGTCATAATGCAGTTAAAGAATTTTGCGATTCACCACTGCTTAAAGGTGATATTACAGATACCCTTTCAGGCTGTCAGGATATTGAAAGGCTTGTTACCCGTATTTCCTACGGCACCGCAAATGCAAGGGAGTTAAAAGCCCTTTCAGCATCACTTCTTAAAGTCCCTCAGCTTAAAGCCTATCTTGATAGCTGTAATTCTTCACTTCTTAAAGAAATCAACGCAGGTCTTGAGCCTCTTGATGAAATTACTCAGCTTATTGAGTCCGCCATTGTTGAGGAGCCACCCCTTACAGTCCGTGAGGGCGGTATGATTCAGGATGGCTTCAATGCAGAGCTTGATGAATACAGAGATATCGTTAATAACGGCAAAGGCTACCTTGCAGATATTCAGGCAAGGGAGCAGGAAAAGACAGGCATCAAAAAGCTTAAAATCGGCTACAACCGTGTGTTTGGTTACTACATTGAGGTAAGCAACTCCTTCAAGGAGCTTGTACCTGATGATTATATCCGTAAGCAGACCTTAGCAAACTGCGAAAGATTTATTACTCAGGAGCTTAAAGAATTAGAGTCAAAGGTGCTCAGCGCACAGGAGCGCATAGCTCATCTTGAGTTTGAAATTTTTGATTCTGTCCGCTCAAAAGCAGCAGATAAGCTTTATGAAATTCAGCGTAATGCTTCAAATATTGCAGCCCTTGATGTGCTTTGCTCACTGTCACAGGTTGCAGTTGAAAATAACTACATAATGCCTGAAATGAATGCAGGCAGTGAAATCATCATAAAAAACGGCAGGCATCCTGTTGTTGAAAAGATGATAGATTACCCCTTTGTGCCTAACGAAACAACACTTGATGCAGGGGATAACAGATGTGCAATTATCACAGGCCCTAATATGGCAGGTAAATCTACCTACATGCGTCAGGTTGCACTTATTTGCCTTATGGCTCAGGCAGGCTCATTTGTACCCGCCTCACTTGCAAGGCTCTGTGTTGTTGATGGTATATTCACACGTATCGGTGCAAGTGATGACCTTTCCTCAGGCTCATCCACATTTATGGTTGAGATGAGTGAGGTTGCAGATATTCTTAAAGGCGCTACCTCAAGGTCACTTATAATCTTTGATGAAATCGGCAGGGGTACATCAACCTACGATGGTATGAGTATTGCAAGGGCAGTGCTTGAATACGCTACCGACAAAAAGAAATTAGGTGCTAAAACTCTTTTTGCTACTCACTACCACGAGCTTACTGAGCTTGAAAACACAGTAAGCGGTGTTAAGAATTATAATATTGCGGTTAAAAAGAGAGGGGATAACATCACCTTCCTTCGCCGTATTGTGCCAGGTTGTGCTGATGGCAGCTATGGTATTGAGGTTGCAAAGCTTGCAGGCGTGCCTAATGCTGTTGTAGAGCGTGCAAAGGTAGTGCTTAAAGAGATTGAAAGTGAAAGCGGCAGACCTATTGTATTTGAGGAGAAATCGGGCGAAGAAGAAAGCCTTCAGATTTCTTTTGCTTCAAGCAATGACGATGCAATCAGGTCAAAGCTTAAAAACATAGATATAAACACATTAACACCTATTGAGTCTATGCAGATTTTATATGAGCTCATAGGTATGGCAGATTAAATTTTTAAGAAAGGAGTGTCCTTATGGCAAAAATAAATGTAATGCCCAAGCATCTTGCAGAGCTTATTGCTGCAGGCGAAGTAGTTGAAAGACCTGCATCAATAGTTAAGGAGCTCCTTGAAAACTCTGTGGATGCAGGTGCAACCACAGTAAATCTTGAAATAAAAAATGGTGGTATTTCATACATACGCATAACAGATAACGGCTGTGGTATAGCCCGTGAGGATGTACACAATGCCTTTGTAAGCCACGCAACAAGTAAGCTTACTACCATAGAAAACCTTAATTCAATTCTTACTCTCGGCTTCCGTGGTGAAGCTCTTGCAAGTATAGGTGCAGTAGCAAGTGTTGATATGCTCACCCGCACAGAGGATGAAACAATGGGCACACGCTACTGTATGGAGTTTGGTGAGGAAACTGTTGTGGATGATGCAGGCTGCCCCGTAGGCACTACAATCATTGTCCGTGATTTGTTTATGAAAACTCCCGCCCGTATGAAGTTTTTGCGTAAGGATGTTACTGAGGCAAATGCTATTGCTGCAGTAGTTGACAGAATTGCTCTTTCACATCCTGAGGTTTCCTTCAGGTTTATCCGTGAGGGTAAGCAGGTGCTTATGACCGGCGGTAAGGGTGACTTGTATACCACAATTGCCGAAGTGCTCGGCAGGGATTTTGCCTCTCAGCTTATTTCCTGTGAGGGCGAAGCAAATGGTGTAAAGGTAAGTGGATTTATTTCCAAACCACAGTTTTCACGCCCCAACAGAAATATGCAATATTTCTTCATAAACAACAGATATGTTAAAACAGGTACAGGTTCAGCTGCCATATCAGAGGGCTATAAAAACAGCATAATGGTAGGCAAATTTCCATCCTGTATCATAAATATTGAGATTGACCCCACTCTTGTGGATGTAAATGTACATCCCGCAAAAACAGAGGTCAGGTTTACTGACGAAAGACCTATATTTAATGCTGTATACTCCGCCTGCAGAAATGCCCTTGCAGAAAAGGACACACCTAAGCAGGTAGTATATCAGCCTAAGCATACAGATAAAAACTATTTAGATGCTCTTCTTGATGAGCCTAAAAAGGCTCCTGAGCAGATTAAAATGCCACAAAAGAAAGATGATTTCTGGCAGAAGTATTCAGCAAATGACTTTACCCAAAAGGCTGAAACAAAGCAGGAAGCAAAAGTGCAGGATAAGCCTGTACCATATACTCCCACAAAGCCTGTACCTTATATTCCTAAAGCACAGGTTAAAACTACCGTTACTGCAGCAGCACCCATAGAGCTACTTTCAGAGGATGATGAGAGAATTGATTCAATGGATGATATTCTTCTCAATTCACCCAATGAAAAAAAGCCTGCTACAGTCGTTGAACCTGAGACAGT
>JAKSQR010000083.1 GCA_024404065.1 Clostridia bacterium
TTCTGTGGCAGGAAGCAGACTGCACCGTAATCTGCAATCCATGGTGATGGCTGATGAGTAAGCCTTACGCCTTCAAATGAGCGGTGCTGCGGGTGGTAATACCAACTTATATTTTTATGGGCTGTCTGGGGGCAAAATGCTACCATACCAAAAGGTAACTGCACAAGGGGCAGAGCATTGCCGTTTGAAAATCTGAATATAGATTCAGAGCCCTGCTTGGTGTTTACATAATCACAATATTTCATAGGTTATACACCTCCATTGTCAATAATAAATTAAATATAATATAAAGTCAATATTTAGTTGCATAATATATTAAATGGTGGTAAAATACACTAAATATGCAATGTGAGGGATGTTTATGTCAGATTATCCTGAATTTGTCCGCTATGCAGCTTCCATAGTTCCTTCAGAAAGGCAGCTGAAATGGCAGGAAACTGAGTTTTATGCTTTTATGCATTATGGAATAAATACATACACCGACCAGGAGTGGGGCAACGGAAATGAGGACCCTGAGCTTTTTAATCCTACTGAGCTTGATTGCCGTCAATGGGCAAAGCTTTGCAAGCTCTCAGGTATGAAAGGTCTTATTCTTACCGCTAAACACCACGATGGTTTTTGCCTTTGGCCAAGCAAATATACTGACCACAGCGTAAAAAGCTCTAAGTGGAAGGATGGCAAGGGTGATGTAGTTGCTGAGTGCGCCGCCGCCTGCAAGGAGTTTGGTATAAAGTTTGGCATTTACGTTTCACCTTGGGACAGGCATGAGGCTACTTATGGCTCAGGTGAGGCATATAACCAGTTTTTCAGAAATCAGCTTACAGAAGTGCTTACAAATTATGGCGAGCTTTTCTGCGTATGGTTTGATGGTGCCTGCGGAGAAGGGCCTAACGGCAAAAAGCAGGAGTATGATTGGGAAAGCTATTATGAGCTTATCCGTAAGCTGCAGCCAAATGCAACTATAAATATTACCGGACCTGATGTAAGATGGTGCGGTAATGAAGCAGGCGTTTGCCGTAAAAGTGAGTGGAGTGTTGTACCTTATTGGCATTCAACCCACGCTGTAATTGAGGCTAAAAGCCAGCAGGATGTTTCAAAGCCACCTAAAAAAATAAATCCCACCGACCTTGATTTAGGCAGCAGAAAGCAGATTAAAAATTGCAATAAGCTTATATGGTACCCCGCAGAGGTTGATGTTTCAATCCGCAAAGGTTGGTTTTACCATAAGGATGAGGATTACACAGTAAAGCCTCTCTCAAAGCTTATGGATATTTACTATAATTCCGTAGGTGCAAATGCAAGCTTCCTGCTTAATATTCCACCTATGCCAAATGGTAAAATAAATGAGAGGGATGTGGAAACGCTTCTTTCCATGGGCGCACAGCTTGAAATAGATTTCAGAGAAAATCTTGCAGAGGATTCCATAATGCAGGATAACCGCCACCTTGATGAAAATCATACAGGTCAGCACATACTTAATGATGACCTGGAAAGCTACTGGCATTCAGGTGATAATCCTGAGGGTGCCGAGCTCATACTTGACCTTGGTGACGATTACGATATAGATAAAATTGTACTCTCTGAGCATATCCGCACAGGTCAGCAGATAGAGGAGTTTGCCCTTTATGCTATGAAAAATAACAAATGGGTAAAGCTTGCTGATGAAACCGTAATTGGCTATAAGCGTATTTGTCGCTTCAAAGAGATAAGAGCGCAATACTTTAAGCTTAAAATTAAAAAAGCAAGGTGCTTTGCAACCATCAGCAGATTTGAGTGTTATTAAAAAAGGATGGCACTAAGCCATCCCTTACTTTGATTATTCCCAGGTTTTCCATATATCAGGCTGGTAGCCTATGGTTGCCTGCTTGCCGTTTCTTACAATGGGAGTTTTGAAAAGCTCGCCATATTCCATCAGCTTTTCAATTTTAGCATCCTCACCAGCAAGGTATTTAATAAAACTCTTATCATACATTTTTGATTTCTCGTTTATAAGAGCCTCAAGTGAGCCGCCTGTAGCTGCTCTTACAGCGGCAATTTCGCCCTTGCTCATAGATTTCTGACTAAGGTCAATAAACTGAAATTTAATTTTTCTTTCCTTAAAATATCTTTGTGCCTTTTTGGTGTCAAAGCATTTGTTAAGACCAAAAATCTGTATATTCATATAACCACACCTTTTTGAATTATTACTTGAAATATGATAATAAAAATTCCACCTCAAGTCAATACTGCACTTGAAATTCTGTCCGCAAAGGGCTTTGATGCCTATGTTGTGGGCGGAGCAGTGCGTGATGCAATTATGGGGCTGGAGCCTGACGATTTTGATATAACAACAAGTGCATTGCCACAGGAAACCGCAAAGGCTTTTGAGGGCTGTCGTATTATTGAAACAGGCATAAAGCATGGTACTGTTACAGTTATTGTAGATGATATGCCTATTGAGATTACTACATACCGTATTGATAAAGACTATAAAGATAACAGACATCCTGAGAGTGTAGAATTTACAGATAATATAAATCTTGACCTTGCACGCAGAGATTTTACAGTAAATGCCATTGCGTATAATCCAAAGGCAGGCTTTGTTGACCCTTACGGCGGATTAGATGATATAAAAGATGAAATAATCAGATGTGTAGGCGACCCCGATACCCGATTTAATGAGGATGGTCTGCGAATATTAAGAGCCTTGCGCTTTGCTGCACAAAAGCAGTTTAAGATTGATGAGACTACTGCAATAAGCATACATAAAAACAGACAGTTGCTTGATAATATCAGCAAAGAGAGAATATATGCTGAGCTTATAAAAATGCTTCCCGGCGTTACAAAAGATTTTCTTTTGGAATATTCAGATGTGATTTTTCAGATTATTCCTGAGCTAAAAAAAGAAAAGGGTTGCAAGCAAAATAACCCTTATCATATATATGATGTATGGGAGCATACCTCAGTAACAGTTGAGAATGCAACACCTGACCCCGAAATACGCCTTGCAATGCTGCTGCACGATATAGGCAAGCCCGTTTGCAAAACAACTGATGAGAATGGCACAGATCATTTTTATGGTCATGAAAAGGTAAGTGCTGAAATAGCTGAGCAGGTTTTAATAAATCTTAAGGTTTCAAATGCTACACGCCAAAGAGTTAAAACTCTTGTGGAGCTTCACGGCTTTATACCACATATTATAAGCAAGAAAACCTACCGTAAATATATAGGCACCTATGGTGCTGACCTTGTAAAAGATTTATTTGATGTACGCTATGCTGATATTTGCGGTCAGAATCCTGTCTACCTTCAGGAGCGTATTGAGCAAAACAAGCAGGGTCTTGATATTGTAAATGAATTAACTGAAAAAGAGAATTGCTTCACCATAAATAATCTTGCTGTAGGCGGCAAAGATTTAATCAGAGAGGGCATAGAGGCATCACCTCGCATGGGTCAGATTTTAAGCACTCTGTTTGATGAGGTAATTTCAGATAAATTAAAAAATGAAAAATCTGCTTTGATAAACAGAGCAAAGGAGTTAAATATAAATGGAAACAGTAAAAATAGCTGAAGCAAAAGAATTTGATGAGTTTGTCTATGGTCATCCTAAAGGCCACATGATGCAGACCTCTGCCTGGGGCAAGGTAAAAAAGGAATGGGACTGGACAGGCTTTATTGTAAGAGATGACGAGGGCAAAATCAAAGGTGCCTGCGCTGTGCTTATCCGTGAGATAATTCCCTCACTTAAAATGATGTATGCACCAAGGGGTCCCGTTTGTGACCTTGATGATGAAGAAACCGTAAAGGCACTTCTCACCGCAGTTGCTGAATACGGTAAAAAGAATAAGGCATACACCTTCAAAATTGATACCGATACTCTTGCTACAAACGAAAAATACATAAACCTGCTTAAAGGTCTTGGCTTTAAGTTTAAGGAGGAAGGCTCATCAGATTTTGATACCGTACAGGCTCACTGCATTTTCCGTCTTGATGTAGGCGGTAAAACAGAGGATGAGGTTATGGCAGGCTTCCATTCAAAGACCCGTTATAACACAAGACTTGCTGAAAGAAAGGGTATAAGAATTGAGATTAAAGGCAAGGAAGCCTGTGAGGATTTCCATTCACTTATGCTTCTTACAGGCGCCCGTGATGGCTTTGCAATAAGAGGCACAGAGTATTTTGAGCGTATTATGGACGCTTTTGGTGACGATGCAAGAATTTACTTTGCCTACTATGAGGATGAGCTTCTTGCAGGTGCTCTCAATGTACACGTAGGCGATAAAATCTGGTATGTTTACGGCGCATCATCAAACTCTCACAGAAATCTTATGCCCACATATTTAGTACAGTGGTCTATGATTAAATGGGCTATTGAAGAAGGCTGTAACTGGTACGATTTCAGAGGTGGTTACCCCGATGAAAATAACCCACTTCATGGCATTTATAAATTCAAGGCAGGCTTCTGCCCCAATTATATGGACTTTATGGGCGAGGCAGATTTAATACTCAATAAAACAGGCTACAAGCTTGTAAATACTGCAATCAAGGCTCGTAAAACATTAAGAAAGATTAAGAAATAATGAATACATTTGATTTTCTTGAAAATAAAAAGCTTAAAAGTCAGCTTGATTTTTTAGTTGAGATTGACAAGATGAAAAACATTTTCAGACGTACGGTTATTATTGATAAATCCCGCCGCGAAAATGACGCAGAGCATTCATGGCATTTTGCTATGCTTGCAATGATTCTTGAGGAATACTCAAGCAATAAGGTTGATGTAACCAAAGCAATTAAAATTGCCCTTGTCCATGACCTTGTAGAGGTTTATGCAGGTGATACCTTTGCTTATGATGAAAAAGCCAAGCAGGATAAACGCCAGCGTGAGCTTGAGGCAGCAGATAAGATTTTTGGAATGCTCCCACCTGAGCAGTGTGCTTACATAAGAGCGCTGTGGGATGAGTTTGAGGCTAAAGAAACACCTGAGGCAAAATATGCTAATGTTTGTGACAGGCTTCAGCCCCTTATGCACAACTACTTAACTGATGGTCACACCTGGAAAGAAGGGGATGTACACGCCCCTCAGGTGCTGGGTAGAATGGACATAATCCGTGAAACTGCCCCTGAGCTTTGGAAGGCAGTAGAGGGTATGGTTAAAATTTCTGTTGAGCAGGGCATACTTAAGCCATAATTTACATATTGGAATTATCCGCCTGATGTTTGTTATCGGGCGGATTTTTGCTTCTACCACAATATGTAGATACTAAAAATACATTGCTACACAAGAGTGAAAAATAAGCCGAAAAAATGACCGAAAATCAGCCTAAAATTTGTGTATTTTTTCAATAAAATTTATGTTGAAAATTGAGAATAAATGATATATATTTTAGTTACGAAATATTATCGGTAGTGGAATGTGGATAGTTCTGCTGCCTTATTTCAGATATATTATGCAATATTTGCTCACATATTGCGAACCTGGGAGACTTAAAAATGAATAAAAAACTTCTTGTGAAGGCACCATTGGTACTGGTACCGGCTCTGATCAGTGCTATAATGTTGTCATCCTGTGCAGGCACATCTGCTATTGCAGAAACTCTTGCAAGGACGGAGGGGTCAGCCACCGTATTATCAACTACAGTGGAGGATACAACCGTAGTCACTACTACGGCAACCACCTCACAAGCCACAAGCAGTGAAACAACTCTGGAAAGCACCGAGTCTGTTACAATGACAAGCTCTACCACCGAAACTACAGAAAGTACAATGGCGGAGTCCTCATCCAGCAGAAAGAGTATTACAGATTTGTTTACAACTATCGATTTCAGAAATCCACATGAGCCAAAGACTAATGCTGACGGCAGTGTGGATTTTTCTTGTTTTGATAACTGCGCTTTTGTAGGTAATTCAAGATTACTTGCAGTAGAAAGCTATGGCTTTTGTGACAACGTTTATGCAAAGATTGGCTTAAATGTTAATACTGTATTTACCGAAAACTGTTCAGGCAGCTCAAAAACTGTTATCAATGAGCTTAATGGTAAGCATTATAGTAAAGTTTTTCTGATGTTTGGTGATAACGAATGCGGATGGGGTAGTATGTCCGCTTTCAAAAACCAGTATGCCAAGGTAATAAAGGCTGTAAAGGAAAGAGTACCTAATGCCAAAATTTACCTTATCTCTGTGCTTCCTATTTCAAAAGCAACATCAGCTAAAAACGAATTTGGTTGTAACAAAGATTCCATAAATAACGTAAATAAAATAATAAAGCAGTTGGCAGAGGAGCAGGGCGTTACATATATGAATGCTGCTGTATCAATTACAGACGCCGCAGGTTATTTACCTGATGAGGCATCACCCGACGGCTGCCACCTTGGTAAAAAGTACACTAAAATCTGGCTTGAATACGTAGCCAGAAATATGTAATAAGGATGTACGTAATGAAAAAAATAATATCTGTTTTACTTATATTATCACTCACTCTTGCTTTTGCTGCCTGCAGTAAAGGGGGAGAGAATGGCGAAACACCAACTGAGCCTACAGAAAAGGTGATAACCGCCACAGTTGATGAGGTAGCGGCAACACTTACTGAAAAGTTAGTGTTTATTGATACTGAAATTGAAAAGTATGAGCGCAACGAAAAAACACTCAGCCTTTTTGACCTTGATGAAACTGTAGTTACAGAGCTTGCAGATTATAAAGCAGGCAGTGGCGCTACTGCTGAAGAGGTGCTTGTATTTAAGTGTGCTGATTCAGAAGGCGTAGAGAAGGTTTATAACGCTTGTCTTTCAAGAGTGCAGGAGCTTCACGATTTATATTCAAACTATCAGGACCGTGATACTAAGGACGCAGTTGCTGAGATAGATTCAGCCGCAATACTTTCATACGGCAATATGGTTGTATTTGCCATCTGCAAAAATCCTGATGTTGTTGAAAG
>JAKSQR010000084.1 GCA_024404065.1 Clostridia bacterium
ATCGCCGCTACGGGCATATAATTTTATACATTGCAATAATGGTTATGATAAATATTTGAGATATACATAAGTGTTATACATTTATACTTAATATTTATATTTGCTATTTATATTTCCATATTGTATAATTGATGTGAGGTGAGGTTATGATTTTTGCTAACCATGCTCATATTATACCCGGCAGAGAAAATGGTGATATAAATTCCCTTATGAAATTTATGGATGAGGTGAATGTTGACAGAGCTGTTTGCTTTGCGCCATTTGTAAATCAGGTAAAAAACGCAGGCATAAGTGAGCATCAGAATAAATGGCTTGCCAAAGAGATAAAGGGCAACGACAGAGTTGTAGGCTTTGGTACTATTGACTTTGATAACAACTTAGAGGATGAGGTTGAGCTGATTGCTGACCTTGGCTTTAAGGGAATTAAGCTGCACCCGCCCTATCAGGAATTTAAGATAGACGGTGAAGAGGCTTTCAGGGTTTATGCTAAAGCAGAGGAATTGGGACTTTTTGTTTCGTTCCACTCAGGAATGCATTGGCACAGACTCCGTGACAACAGAGTGCTGCTGCTTGATGAGGTCGCCTGGAATTTCCCCAAGCTTAAATTCAGCATGGAGCATATAGGTGGCTATCACTTTTTCAAAGAGGCTCTTGCGGTAATGTGCAACAACTCAAGATTTCATGAGGACCATGTTTACGCAGGGTGGACTACCATACGCGACCGCTACGGCAATACAGAATGGGCGCTCAGTGATGAGCAGCTTGAAACAGTAATATTGCAGACAGGCGAAGACAGAAGCATTTTTGGTCTTGACTTTCCCTACAACAATGCTGATGACATAAAGTGGGATATAGAGAGAATTAAAAGATTAAATATAAGTGAGGAGTGCAAGCAAAAAATACTTGGCGGCACCCTTGCTAAAGTGTTAGGAGAAAAATATGAGTAAAAATAAAGATGTATTACCCGTAAAGCAAAAGCTGTGGTTTTGCAGTGCGGACTGTATGAGCACCATACTTAACAGCCTGCTTACAGGCGGTGCTATGACCTACTACTTTACCAAAATACTTGGTATGGAGGAAGCAAACGCAAGCCTTGTGTGGATTATCTTCGGCATCTGGAATGCGGTAAACGACCCCCTCTTTGGTTTTATTGCAGACAGAACAAAATCCAAGCTTGGCAGAAGAATACCTTACATCAGATACGGTGCAATCATTTACGCCATATCATTTATAATAGTATGGTGGAAGTGGCCCATAGGTGCAGGTCAGGGCGCATTATTTGCACAGATGCTTATAAGCCTTTTCCTTTTTGATACCCTTTACACAGCTATTGCATCATCACTTTACGTTATGCCCTACGCTATGGCGGTATCAAACAAATCCCGTGGCAATATAATGATATGGAAGCTTGGCTTCTCACTTATCTCAATGGCTGTACCCCTTGTTGTATTTCCACTTATTAAGCCCGATGTTGGTGAAGATACACTCCCCTTTAAGCTTATTATGACAGGCATCGGCGTTGCATCATTTATAATCATATTCCTTTCAACCTGGCACTATAAAGAGGTTGTACAGAATGAGAGCGAAGAGCAGTATGGCATTATCAAATCAATTATTATGTGCTTTAAGAATAAAGCCTTTATTGTATTTGAAATACTCAGCTTCTCACTTGTTTTTATACAGACAATTCTGCTTCAGGGTATTGTATATTACTTTGATGAATTCCCCACTCCTATGTACTTTGCCTATGGCTCACTTGGTCTTGGCGCAGTGCTTGGCATTATACTGTGGATTAAGAAATTCAATACCTGGGGCATTAAGAAATGCCTCTCACTTATGAGCATTGTATTTGCCGTTGTAGGCGGTGTAATCTGCGTGCTTGGTCAGTATATGCCTGTGGCAATAGTTGCCTTCTTCTTTGCAGGTGCCTGCTTTGCCGGCAGTATGTACCTTGTACCCATTATGATGGGTGATATAAATGACTATGATGAGCACCTTACAGGTATGCGCCGTGAGGGTATGTATGCAGGTGTAAACAGCCTTATTACAAAGCCTGCAATAAGCCTTGCAAACTCCGCTTTTATTATGATAGCAAAATGGTTTGGCTATGATACCACACTTAAAGCAGGTATGCAGAGTGCTATGGCTAAGCAGGGCGTACTTGTTGCCTGGATGGCAATACCCGCTTTACTGCTTGTAATATGCTTTATAGGTCTTCGCTTTTATCCCCTTGCAGGTGAAAAGTGGAATGCAATTAAAAAAGAGATTGAGGAAAAGCATAAGCCTGCTGAAATTGAGTAATATAGAATTAAATAATATTATATAAAATAAAATCCGTTCTCTGAAAAATGAGAACGGATTTTCTGCTGTCTTTTGTTAATTATTTAAGCTCAAAATCTGAGTAAATTGCAAAGTGGTCTGAATAATACTGATTATCTACCAGCTCATTTATTACCTTAAAGTTTACAGGCTTAACTGTAGCCTCATCTACAAAAATAAAGTCTATAATGCACTTTACCTCGTCAGGCTTGAAGGCGTGATAGGTGGTATCATAATCATCACTGTTTTCTGCAATCATTCTTGCATCTGCAAGGTTTTTGCTTACCATTGTTTCATAGCAGTCTGAGCCCTGCTCAACATTAAAGTCACCTGTGCAGAGTACAGGTACACCACCAAATGAGGCACCCTTTTCCTGAATCATTTTTGCACCATTTACCTGAGCCTCACGGCCTACGTGGTCAAGGTGAGTATTGAAATGAACATAGCTTTCGCCTGTTACCTTATCGGTAAGCTTAACATAGGTTGCAATTCTTATGCAGGCAGCGTCCCAGCCCTTTGAAGGCACATCAGGTGTTTCTGAAATCCAGAAATTGCCGCTGTCACTTGCTGTGAATTTATCCTTGAGATAAAATACTGCGGCATATTCGCCTTTCTGCTTGCCATCCTCTCTGCCTACACCTACATAGTCGTACTCAGGCAGATTATCCCAAAGGTACTGCATCCACTCAATGTGAGCCTCCTGCACGCCAAAGGAATCCGGCTTATATTTCTTTATCATCTTTACCACAAGGGGTTTACGGTCATCAATATCGTGATTTTCGGGACCCCAGCAAAGCAGGTTTGTTGATAAAATTCTGTACATAATAATCCTCCTTAATTGTAAAGTGTAAGGTCAACTATTACGGGGTGATGGTCTGATGGATAAATGCCATTGTACTTCTGTAAATCTACCTTATATTTTGCTACATCTGAGCAGTAAGCATTTACAAAAACGAAATCAATAGGAAGCACTCTGTACTTTTCCTGGAAGGCTGAATAGCCGTGGAATGTACCGCTGTCCATAGTATCCTTTGCCATAAATTTGGTATCTCTCATACCTGCCTCAAGAATGCGATTATACATATCTGAGCCCTGGTCATCATTAAAGTCACCTGTAAGTACAACAGGGATGTCGGGGGCAATTTCTGCAATCTTTTCGCAGATGAGCCTTGCACCTTCAAGGCGTTCAATTACTGCAAGGTTATCAAGGTGTGCGCTGAAATGTGCATAAGTAAAGCCTGTCTGCTTATCTTTAAGCACAGCATAGGTGCAGATTCTGTTATAGATAAGTGCGTCCCAGCCCTTTGAAATTTCGTCAGGAGTTTCAGAAATCCAGAATGTGCCGCCCTTAACAAGCTCATACTTATCCTTAAGATAGAATACGGGGCTTGCCTCGCCTGTGTTGCCTTTATCTCTGCCTACGCCTACGTAGTCATACTCAGTAAGCTCTTCATCAAGTATTTTAACCCAATTCTGGTTAGCCTCTTCAAAGCCGATGGAGTCAGGCATATAGGCACGGATATTCTCTATGAGAAGGTCCTTTCTGTTCTCAACAGAATACTTACCTACACCTGAGGTTTTAACATTATAGGTCATAATTGTTAATTCCTGCTTTGTTGTGGCATCGGGTACAGGATTGGGGTTTACGGGCTTCATTGCTGTGGGGGTATAAAAAAGTGATGCGGTTGCCATATAGATGGCAATAAGGGTATTTATTACGGAGTAGTAAATATTCATATTATGCCTCCAGATAATTATTAAGAGCAGAAATATCAATAAGCTCAATATTCTCTGCCTTGCTTATTACATCATAAACTGCCTTGCACATCTTCATAACTCCGCCCTGCTCATTGCTCTCAGAATTAAGCACAATGATGGGGTCGTGTACGGAAAGACGAAGAAGGAACCAGCCGTTACCATCTGCACAATTTATGCGGATGCCTTCGTTATTATCGTCGGCAGCTTTCCAGCCTTCGTGGGTTTCTGCCTCCTTCTCAAACATGGCAATAATCTTTTCGCCCTCAGGCTTAAAGTTATCGCAAAGAATCTTAAAGCGAAGCTCCTTTTCTTCAACAGGCTCAGGAAGCTTTGAGATTAAATCCTCAAGAGTTTCGCCCTTCTTTGCAAGGGCTGCAGCCTCAATAATAAGCTTTGTGATAAGATATGCGCCATCATCAAGGAAGTAATTCTCAGCAAAAGCGGCGTGACCTGAGGTTTCCATAGCAAGGGGGCAGGAAATGCCATTTGCAACAAGCTCAAGCTGTTTATTTATAACATTGCGGTAGCCCCTCTTAAAGCGGAGATGTACTCCCCCATTATCTTTAATAAACTGAGCAAGACCGTCAGATGTTACGGAGTCTGTTACGATTGTGCCGCCGGGATTTTTTTCAAGAGCAACCTTTGCTGCAAGGGCAACAAGACGGTTACGGTTTATGCTGAAGCCGCCTTTACCTACACAGGCAGAGCGGTCAACGTCAGTATCAAATATAATGCCGAAATCTGCACCTGACTTTGCGGTAGCATCTGTAATACACTGCATAGCCTCGGCATTCTCAGGGTTTGGTGCGTGGTTGGGGAAATTTCCGTCAGGGTCAAGATATAATGAGCCATCAATATCTGCGCCTAAGGGGGCAAGCACGTCGGTAGCATAAAATCCGCCTACGCCATTGCCTGCATCTACAATAATTTTCATACCCTCAAGGGGCTTTTCGCCTGCGCCTACGCCCTCAATAATCATATTGCGGAGTATTGCGGAATACTGTGCCATAAAATCACACTTGGTTACACTTGCACCACCACAGCCGAATGGTATATTTTTACTTGCAAAGTCAAGTATATCTGCAATATCACTACCATCAAGTCCGCCATCGGGAGTAAAGAATTTAAGACCATTTCTGTCCTTAGGATGGTGGCTTGCGGTAATCTGCACTGCGCCATCACATTTAAGCTCAACAGTAGTCATAAACATTGCGGGTGTAGAGCAAAGACCGCAATCAATTACATCAATTTGTGAGCCTGTGAGAGCCATAATAACTGCTGACTTAATCCTTTCGGCAGAAAGGCGGCTGTCGTGACCTACTGAAATGGTAAAACTGCTTTTGCCTGTTTTTCTCTTTAAGTAATCCACAAAACCGAGTGTGGAGCGGACAACCATCTCGTTACTCATATAGAGGGGATTTGTTTCATCACCGAGGGCATAGCCTCTTATATCGCTGCCACTCTTAAAGCGGGAATAATCTGTAATCATTCTTCTGCCTCCGAAAAATACTCATCTGATACACTGAGCATAAATTTATACATAGGTGCAAATGCCTTGTAATAGCCACGGATGATTTCAATGATTTTTTCGTCTGCCAAATCACCTATATCGCTCCACGCAGTTATATAGCCAAAGCTTTTGCGGTTATAGTAATCTTCAAGGCCTTCAGGGCAGCCCTCAAACTGCTTCTTTTTGTAGGATTCGCCGTAGATAAGCGCACCTGTAGCTTCGCAGCTTTTTGCCGCTTTAAGAAACTCATCCTTACGCTCCCTTAAAGCCTTACGGAAGCAATCAAACAAGCCTTTATCATTACCATAAAAGCCTATGCCTAAATCATAGCCTGTAGGTGAAATTTCAAACCAGAGTGCAGGGTAATTTGGCCACTGATGTTTGTTTCTGCCAAACATAATCCACAGATTTTCACGGTAAAGAGATTTATCCTTTGTGTAGCGGGTATCTCTGCGCACACGTGAAACCATATAAACAGGATTAAGACTCATCTGAGGGTCAACATCAAGCAGCTCATTACCGATAATGCTTGCAATCTGCCTCATTGGTACAATTGCGCCTTTTTTAATTTCTTCTTTGTGCTCAAGGTAAAAATCCCTTGAATTTCTGAATCTGTTATCTGCAAGCAGAAACAGAGTTTCCGGCGTAATGCCATTATAGCTTTCTAAATAAGATTCCATCAGATAAGGCCTGCCTCTTCAAGTTTTTGTGCAGCCATCATAACTGCAGTTTTGCCTGATGTAAATGTAATGCCGCCCTGCATCCATGCAGCATAAGGCTCTCTTAATGGACCATCTGCTGATAATTCAATGGATGCGCCGAGTATAAATGCACCTGCCGCCATAATAACTTTATCATCATAGCCGGGCATATCCCATGGCTCGGGGGTAACATAGCTGTCTATAGGTGAGCCTGCCTGAATACCCTCGCAGAATTTGCAAAGGCCCTCAGGGCTGCGTAAAATAACTGTCTGTATAATATCGTGGCGGATTTCGTCACTCTTAGGTGAAACATCAAAGCCGAAGCCCTCAAACATTGCTGCAGCAAACACTGCAGTTTTAAGAGCATTTGCAGTAACATTTGGTGAATTGAAAAAGCCCATATACATATTGCGTTTTTCATCAAGTGTACAGCCTACCTCTTTGCCGAGGCTTGGTGTTGTGGCTCTGTTGGCAACAAGCTCAATAAGGTCTTTTTTGCCGCAGATATAACCGCCTGTGCGGGCAAGTGAGCCACCTGGATTTTTAATAAGTGAGCCTGCCATAAGGTCTGCACCTACCTGTGTGGGCTCAAGCTTCTCAGTAAACTCACC
>JAKSQR010000085.1 GCA_024404065.1 Clostridia bacterium
ATAACAAAAGCCACCGTAATGGTGGCTTTATTTTATATATTTGCTTTTGTTTCGCAGTAAACACATCTGTAAATTTTCTGCTGCTTATTGGTAAGCTTAAAGATGTGGTTAATCTCCTGCTCGGTTGATGTAATACATCTGGGGTTTTTGCACTTAATAACATTTGTAAGTGTTTCGGGCAGGTCAACTGTACGCTTCTCTACTCTGACACCATCTTTAATAAAATCAAGTGTTACACCGGGGTCAACAAAACCGATTACATCAAAATCTACGGGAATATCGGCGTCAATCTTGATTATATCCTTTTTGCCCATTTTGTTGCTGTGTACATTTTTGATAATAGCAACAGAGCAATCCAGCTTATCAAGACCAAGCAGGTCATAAAGCTTCATACCGCTGCCTGCTGTGATATGGTCTATAACAACGCCATTGGTAATTGAATCTATATTCATATTCTGCCCGCCTCCTTAAGAAGTTTAAGAATAAGAGCCATACGGATATATTTGCCATTGAGCACCTGACGGAAGTAGCAGGCTCTTGGGTCCTTATCCACTGCAACGCTTATTTCGTTTACTCTGGGCAGTGGGTGCATGATTGCAAGGTCCTCTTTAGCTGTTTTAAGCTTTTCAGGGGTTAAAATATAACTATCCTTCAGTCTTAAATAGTCTTCCTCGTTAAAGAAGCGCTCACGCTGTACTCTGGTCATATAGAGTATATCAAGCTCAGGCATAACCTCCTCAAGTGAGGTAGTCTGTACGTAAGGAATGTTATTTGCCTTAAGCACATCCTTCTTAATGTAGCTGGGTAATTTAAGCTCAACAGGTGAGATTAAAACTACCTTAATGCCTGTGTAACGGCTCATAGCCTGAATAAGTGAATGTACTGTGCGGCCAAACTTAAGGTCACCACAGAAGCCGATGGTAAGGTTATCAAACCTGCCCTTTTCTCTGTAAATTGTGAGAAGGTCGGTAAGAGTCTGTGTGGGATGGTTATGACCGCCGTCACCTGCGTTGATTACAGGTATTGAAGCGTGCTGTGCGCAAACATAGGGTGCGCCCTCTTTGGGGTGACGCATTGCAATAATATCTGCATAGCAGCTTATAGTCTGTGCTGTATCTGCTACGCTCTCACCCTTTGCTGCAGAGGAGCTGTTAGCCTCTGAGAAACCAAGCACACTACCGCCAAGCTCAAGCATAGCTGCCTCAAAGCTGAGCCTTGTACGTGTGGAGGGCTCATAGAAAAGAGTAGCAAGCTTCTTGTAGCGGCAGATATCCTGATACTTTGTGGGGTTTGCAATTATATCATTTGCAGTTGCAATAAGCTCATCAATTTCTTCAAGAGAAAGGTCAAGAATACTGATAAGATTCTTCATTAGTTATTGCCTCCAATCCAACTTTCGTCGGAGGGATTATTTCTGAATTTAATAAGGCGTGCAATATCTTCCTCTTTAATGTAGTTTTCCTCTGCTGCAACCTGTGCGATTACATCAAAGTTTGTAAGGGAGATATTTTTAACCTCTGCTGCAGCAAGTCTGTCTAGACCCTTCTGCATACCATAGGTGAAGATTGAAACGATGCCGAGTACATCTGCGCCTGCCTCACGAAGTACATTAACTACCTCAATAACGCTGCCGCCTGTTGAGATTAAGTCCTCAACAACTACTACCTTCTGACCCTTTTCAAGCTTACCTTCAATCTGATTCTGTCTGCCGTGGTCCTTGTTGCCTGAGCGAACGTAACCCATAGGAAGGCCGAGAATGTGGCCTGTGATAGCTGCGTGTGCAATACCTGCTGTGGATGTACCCATAAGTACTTCGCACTCGGGGTAATTCTCCTTAACAAGCTTTGCAAGGCCGTTTTCAACATCTGTTCTTACATCGGGTGCTGTAAGTGTAAGTCTGTTATCACAATAAACAGGGCTCTTGATGCCGCTTGCCCATGTGAAAGGCTCTTCAGGTCTGAAGAATACGGCTTTAATTTTAAGTAAATCTTTAGCAATAAGCTTTTCCATTGTATATCTCCTTAGTCAACAAATTCTTTAATACATCTTTCGTAAGCGGCAACGGGGTCCTCAGCGGCAGTGATAGGTCTGCCTACTACAATGTAGTCTGAGCCGATTTCCTTTGCCTGTGCAGGAGTCATAACTCTCTTCTGGTCACCTACATCACCATCTGCAAAGCGGACACCGGGAGTGATTGTAAGGAATTCCTTACCGCAGATTTCGTGTACCTTGCCTGCCTCAAGGGGTGAGCAAACTACGCCGTCAAGGCCTGCAAGCTTTGCATTGTGTGCATAGTGCATAACTACCTTATCAATAGGCTCCTTTATAAGAAGGTCCTTTTCCATGCTCTCCTGGTCTGTGGATGTAAGCTGAGTAACAGCTATAAGAAGGGGGCGTGTGCCGTCAGGTCTTGTAAGGCCCTCGATAGCTGCCTCCATCATACGGATTGTGCCGCCTGCGTGAAGGTTGGTAATATCAACATCAAGGTTTGAGAGCACTGCCATTGACTTTTTAACTGTGTTGGGGATGTCGTGAAGCTTAAGGTCAAGGAAGATTTTGTGACCTCTCTTTTTGATTTCCTTTACTATTGAGGGACCCTCAGCATAGTAGAGCTCCATGCCTATTTTTACAAAAGGCTTTCTGCCCTGAAACTTATCAAGGAAAGCAAAAGTCTGCTCTGCACTTGCAAAGTCGCAAGCTACGATTACGTCCTTACCCATTAGTTTGCACCTCCGATTATATCACTTAAATTATCAATTCTGTATTTTTCCATAACCTTTGGCAGGTTATCAATTATATCTTTACATGCGTAGGGGTTTACAAGGTTTGCTGCACCTACCTCTACTGCGGTAGCGCCTGCAAGCATCATTTCAATTACATCCTCTGCAGTTGAAACACCGCCCATACCTATTACGGGCACCTTAACAGCATTTGCTACCTGATATACCATACGCACTGCAAGGGGGAAGATTGCAGGGCCTGAGAAACCGCCCATTTTATTTGCAATAACAGGCTTTTTGGTTTTAAGGTCAATCCTCATACCGAGCAATGTATTTATTAAGCTGATGCCGTCTGCACCTGCCTCTTCGCAGGCTTTGGCAATAGCAACTATATCTGTAACATTTGGTGAAAGCTTAAGTATAACAGGCTTTGTGGTAACTGCCTTAACAGCTCTTGTTACCTCTGCTGCTGCCTCAGGTGATGTGCCGAAGCTCATACCGCCGCCGTGTACATTGGGGCAGCTTACATTAACCTCAAGCCAGCCTACCTGGTCTATTTTATCAAGCTTTTCACAGGTGTAGGCATAATCCTCTACTGAGAAGCCGCTTACATTTGCCATAACCTTTTTGTCAAAGCACTTTGCAAGCTTTGGAAGCTCAGTTGAGATAACCTTCTCAACACCGGGATTCTGAAGACCTACGGCGTTAATCATGCCTGCGGTGCATTCTGCAATTCTTGGTGTGGGGTTACCGAAGCGTGGGTCTTTGGTAGTGCCCTTGAATGAGAATGTACCAAGGCAGTTTATATCATATATATCTGCAAATTCATAGCCGAAACCGAAGGTACCTGAAGCAGGAATTACTGGGTTATCAAGCTCTATACCACAAAGGTTTACACTCATTTTTCCCATAATATTTCCTCCTTCCTGAGTACAGGACCATCCTTGCAGATTCGTTTATATCCTGTAACTGTTTTACAGCTGCAGCCCATACAGGCACCGAAGCCACATCCCATTCTCTCTTCAAATGAGAACTGACCGCCTGTTACTGCCTTTGCATAAACTGACTTAAGCATTGGCTCAGGACCGCAGGTGTAGAAATAGGTGTAATCAATGTCCATTCCTGCTGTTACAAAGCCTTTAACACCGTAAGAGCCATCTGCTGTGGTAACTGTGACATTACAGCCCAGGTCCTTAAAATCCTGCTCACAGAAGATTTCACTCTGAGTATTAAAGCCAAGTATAACGCTTACATCCTTGCCCATCTTTTTAAGCTCTTTTGCAAGCATATACATAGGGGGCACACCTACGCCGCCGCCTATAAGAAGGGGCTTCTCCCCTGCTACGGTCATATCATAGCCATTACCAAGACCTGTAAGCACATCAAGTACAGTGCCTGCAGGCATTTCGCTCATCTTCTCTGTGCCTTTACCTACTATTTTGTAGATAATGGTTACTGCCTCCTCATCCCTGTCAAAAACAGAGATGGGTCTGCGGAGGAATAAGCCATCAATGGTAATATTTATAAACTGACCAGGTGCGGTGATAGCGGATGTATCACCCTGAAGGCGCATTTTCATTACGCTTTCAGTAAGGTGTTCATTTTGTGTAACGGTAAAAAGGGACTGTTTCATTTTTCACCTCAGAAATCAGGAATCGATTGTAGAAATTGTAAGGGTTGTTTCTTCAAGAACATCAAGAAGTACTCTTACTGTATCAAGTGAAGTAAAGAGTGTTACGTTGTTTTCAGTAGCGCAGCGGCGGATAGCAATACCATCCTCATAATGAACACCTGACATAATTGCTCTGGTGTTGATTACGTAGCGAACATAACCGCTTCTGATTGCCTCAAGTACATCTTCACTGCCTTCGCTGGGCTTATATCTTCTCTTGCAGCGGATGCCGTGATCCTTAAGATACTCAACTGTAAGACCTGTTGCCTCAATATTGAAGCCCATGTCATAGAATCTCTTAACAAGGGGGAAGCCCTCTTCCTTATCCTCATCAGCAAGGGTTACAAGGATTGTACCATAGTTCTTAAGGCTCATGCCTGAAGCTACCATTGCCTTGTAAAGTGCTCTTGAAAGCTTATCATCATAGCCGATTGCTTCGCCTGTAGACTTCATCTCAGGTGAGAGGTAAGCGTCAAGACCCTTAATCTTATTGTATGAGAATACGGGAACCTTAACGTAAGTTCTCTTCTTCTCCTCAGGGTAAATTGTGAATATGCCCTGCTCCTTAAGAGTTCTGCCAAGGATTACCTCAGTAGCGATATCTGCAAGTGAGTAACCTGTTGACTTTGAAAGGAAGGGAACTGTACGTGATGAACGGGGATTAACCTCGATAATATATACGTCTTCGTTCTTATCAACGATAAACTGAATGTTGTAAAGACCCTTGATGCCGATGCCTACGCCCAGCATTTTGGCATAGCGGAGGATTGTGCCCTTAACCTTATCAGATACGCTGAAGGTGGGGTAAACGCTGATGGAGTCACCTGAGTGAACGCCTGTACGCTCAACAAGCTCCATAATACCGGGTACGAATACGTCAACGCCATCGCAGATAGCATCAACCTCAAGCTCCTTACCGATAATGTACTTATCAACAAGAACGGGCTTATCTACATCAATTTCAACGGCTGTACGAAGGTAATGCTTAAGGTCCTCATCCTTTGAAACAATCTGCATTGCACGACCGCCGAGAACGAAGGAAGGACGAACAAGTACAGGGTAGCCGATTTCGTTAGCTGCCTTAAGACCATCCTCAATATTAGTAACTGCCTGACCCTTGGGCTGAGGAATGTTAAGCTCTTTAAGAACCTTTTCAAAGCTGTCTCTGTTTTCTGCTCTTTCAATAGCTGCGCAGTCTGTACCGATAATCTTAACGCCTCTGTCCATAAGGGGCTGAGCAAGGTTAATAGCGGTCTGACCGCCGAGAGAAGCGATAACGCCCTCAGGATTTTCAAAGTCTACAATAGCCATTACATCCTCAGGAGTAAGGGGGTCAAAGTAGAGCTTATCTGATGTGGTGTAGTCAGTTGAAACTGTTTCAGGGTTATTGTTGATGATGATAGCCTCATAGCCTGAGCGCTTGATTGTCTGAACAGCGTGAACTGTTGAATAGTCAAACTCAACGCCCTGACCGATACGGATAGGACCTGCACCAAGAACGATAATCTTCTTTTTATCTGTAAGGCGGCTTTCATTTTCGCCTGTGTAGGTGGAGTAAAGGTAAGCAATGTACTTGCCTGTGTGGAGGGTATCAACCATCTTGAAGATGGGGGTAAGACCCATAGCCTTTCTCTTTTTGTAAACTTCGATTTCGTCTACATTCCAGAGTGAAGCAATGTACTTATCTGAGAAGCCCATAACCTTAGCGCCCTTAAGTACAGTATCGTCACCCTTATGGTCTTTAAGTGTTTTCTCCATAGTAACGATGGACTTATAGGACTCAAGGAAGAGCTCTGTAATCATTGTGATTTCGTGAAGCTCCTTAACTGATGTGCCTCTGCGAAGAAGCTCAAAGATGCCGTAAACGTTATCATCCTGGAACTCCTTGAGATATTCTTTAATCTGGTCATCAGTCCAGCTGTCAAACTTAGCAAGGTGGAAGTGGCAAACGCCTGTTTCAAGTGAACGAACTGACTTGAGCATACATTCCTCAAGAGTTGCACCTATGCCCATTACTTCGCCTGTTGCCTTCATCTGTGTGCCAAGCTTGTTGGGAGCCTCTGCAAACTTATCAAATGGGAATCTGGGGAACTTAGCTACGATGTAGTCAAGTGAGGGCTCAATGTCTGCTGTGCCGCCTGCAACGGGGATATCCTCAAGAGCCATACCCATAGCAATCTTTGCGGTTACTCTTGCAATGGGGTAACCTGATGCCTTTGAAGCAAGAGCAGATGAACGTGAAACTCTGGGGTTAACCTCAATAAGGTAATACTCGCTGGTTTCGGGGTGAAGAGCAAACTGTACGTTACAGCCGCCTTCAATTTTAAGCTCTTTGATAATCTTGATAGCAGAATCATTGAGCATTTTAAGGTCGTGGTCGTTAAGTGAAAGGATGGGAGCTACAACGATGGAGTCACCTGTGTGTACACCTACGGGGTCAAC
>JAKSQR010000086.1 GCA_024404065.1 Clostridia bacterium
GCACCCTCTGTGCGTAAAATATCGCAGACCTTATCTACGGAGTATTCCTTTGAGCCCTTGTAAAGCTTCATTTTACCGCTCTGACCATCAGGCAGTGAGTCGGTTTCCTCAGCCCATACGCCAAATACCTCTCTTAAGCCGTCACCGGGGAAGCCACCAAGGTAGCAAAGGTCATTTTTATCCGCCATGGCGGTAAGGTAGGTAGCCATAAATGTGCCGCCATTTTCCACATATTCTTTAATTTTTGCGCCTGTGCCGTCCTTGAGCATATAAAGGAATGGGGCAACAATCAGGTCATACTGTGAGTAGTCTGCATCCATAGGAATAACATCTGTGGTAATGCCCATCTCATAGAAGGGTCTGTACCATTTTCTGCACTCGTCTGTGTAATCCCTGTGCTTATTGTTAAAGCCGTGGAAGTGCTTTATTGCCCTGAAGTTTTCAAGGTCCCAGATAATTGCAACCTTTGCTTTGATGTAAGTGCCGCTTACATCCTTAAGCTTTTCAAGTATTTTACCTGTCTCTGCAACCTCTTTGAAAACTCTTGTATCGCCTGTGCCGTCGTGACCTACAACTGCGCCATGATATTTCTCGTGACCGCCACGGGATTTACGCCACTGAAAATACTGCACGCTGTCTGCACCATGGGCAACTGCCTGCAGAGCAGTAATAGTCTGCATACCGGGGGCAGGGATTTTATTTACATCCATCCAGTTTACAACGGAGGGTGTGCTCTCCATCATAAAGAAGGGCTTGCCCCCCTTCATACTGCGGAAGCTGTCGTGGGCAAAGGCGGTTTCGGCTGCTATTGCCTTATCCTCACCCTTACTCCATGATGGGTAGTTATCCCAGCTCATTAAATCAAGGTGAGATGCGAATTTCTGATAGTTAAGGCTATCCCTCATACAGTTTGTTGTGATGGGGATATTGGGTGTAATCTCTCTTAATGGAGCAATCTCATTCTCATAGAATGAAATGTGGCTGTCGGTTACAAATCTATCCCAGGCAAGCTTTAATGCAGGCACGTGGTTTTCGCCTCTGAATTTAGGTGAGCTTACCTGACTCCAGTCAGTTATCTGATGTGCCCAGAAGCCGCTCCACATAGCCTCGTTAAGCTCCTCAAGGCTGTTGTGGTAGTAATTCTTAACCCAGTTTCTGAATGCCTCCTGACAAAGCTCACAATGGCAGCAGTCGCAGTATTCGTTGCTGATGTGCCACATTTTAAGGGCAGGGTGATTTTTATATCTTTCGGCAAGCAGGCGGTTAATTTTATTAACCTTCATACGGTAGTAGGGGGATGTGAGGCAGTGGTTGTGCCTTACGCCGTATTCGTTTCTTATGCCTGTTTCCTCCACTCTTAAAACCTCGGGATGAGCCTGTGCCATCCAGTTAGGTCTTGCACCTGAAGGGGTAGCAAGTATGGCGGCAATGCCATTTTCGTGGAGCTTATCCATTATGTTATCCAGCCACTCAAAGTTGTAAACATCCTCTTCGGGCTCTAAAAGACCCCAGCTGAAAATGCCGATAGTGGCAGAGTTTACATGAGCCGCCTTCATCAGCTCCATATCCTTATCAATTATTTCAGGGTATTTAAGCCACTGGTCAGGGTTATAATCCCCGCCATGTACTATAAAATCAAAAAATTCGCCCATAATTCTTCTCTTTTCATAAAGTTTTGTAAGGCTATTGTATCAAATCCCATAGCTAATCTCAATAGCTAAATGATAAATGTTTCACTTTATATATATTTGTATGTTGCATAAATTTAATTCAATATGTTATTATATATTAGATAAAATATCCAAAAATATAATGCAGGAGGTTACTATGGCTAACAGAGTATTGCGCAGCCTTAAAAGCACCTACATAGATAATAACTCAGTTTCCACTAAAGAGATGTTTGGCTTTGCAGGCGGTATCTTTGGTAACGCTATGGGTCAGGATAGTACTGACACCTTTGCCGATAAATTTGAGCGTGACTTTATGGGCATAAATGCAAATATGCAGATGATAAAGGGCAATATCAGCACTATTTTAGGCTTCTTTATCCCGCCCATTGCAGGCACATATTTTGATACCCCATCAAAAAATCTTAAAAGGAGCAACATCCGCACAGCCCTGATGTATGCCCCCATTCCCTTTGCAATAAGCTCTATGCTTTTGTTTGTGGTGCCCACAACAAGCGTAATGTTTAACTTTATATGGACCTTATTCTTCGGTGTATTTTTTACAGTTGTAGATACCTTCTACGATATAGCCCTCAGCGCACTTGCCCTTAAAATGGTATCTGACCCTGAGGACAGAAAGAAATTTTACACCTTTGAGAGTATTGCCTCCACCTTAGGCTCAATGCTGCCCGGCGGTATAATACCTGTTGTGGTAGGCGCCTTCAATACTGCAAAGCAGCAGCAATGGGCATATTTCTTTATCGCTTTAGGCTTCTGCATTTTAGGTGTAAGCGCCATGTATGCCCCCTATATGAGTGTAAGGGAGCGTGCCGCCTTTGCTCAGGCAGATTTAGAGGCTCAGCAGAGGGCTAAGCAAAAGGCTGAAAAGCAGGAAGAAAACAAGATTAAATGGGATAAGCGCAGTATTTCTGCAATCCTTCATAACCGTCCCTTTGTTATACTTCAGATTGCAACCTTCTGCGAGGTTGTAAGGCAGATTACCTATAAGATTCTGCCCTACCTTTATGAGGATGTGCTTGGTAAATTCGGCCTTAAAACCTTGTTTGATACCATCAGCGGTGTGCTTTCTTATGTTGGACTTATGGGCGTGCCATTCCTCGGCAGGAAATTCTCCGCAAAGCAGATACTTGTTGGCGGCTACTCCTACTCCGCTTTATTCTACGGCATTATGTCCCTTTTCAATATCGGCTTCAGCGTAGAGGGCATAAGAAAAAAGAGATTTATTGTAGGCCTTCTTATCGGCTTCAGCGGTGTGCCTAACGCAGCACAGGGTGCTTCGCGTAAAATTATTATGGCAGACTCCACCGACTATATGGAGTGGTACACTATGAAAAATTACGGTGAGCCAATCCGCTCAGATGGTCTTTTAAGCGCCACACAAAATATTACAAGCAAGGCAATTGCCCTTGTTAAGAGTAACCTTTATAACGGCATATTTAAGCTGATTAAGTATAAGGAGAAGGACCTTAACACAGTTGAAAGGGCTGTGCAGACCGACAGCACCTTAAGGGGCATTTATATGGTTGCCTCCCTCTGTGGTTTTATAGGTAACCTGCTGCCTGCACTTTGCTTTATGATGGATAACTACACAGGTAAGCGCAAGGATGAAATTTATGAGGAGCTTGTTTTAATGCGTAAAAAGAGAGCAGAGCTTCTTGGTATAATGGACGAAAACAGCACGGAGAATAGTGATGACACAGACGCTTAACAGCTTTAACTTTATATTCAAAAATCACAGCCTGAAGCTGACCGCAACTGCAAAGGGCGTATGGCGTATACAGAGCCAGCATAATTTTGGCTTTGACGATATGGGTGCTGCACAGACCCTTGCTAAGGATTTAGGCGAAAGCTTTGATAATACCACTCTGCCCCTTGTAAAAGAAGGCAGCACAGTTACTGCAGAGGGCTTTAAGGTGGTTTTAACACCAAAGAGTGTGGAGTTTTATGATGATAAAAATTCCCTTCGCCGCACCCTTACTGATATAACCACAGACGACAGCGGCATTACCGCAAAATTCGCCCTTGCTAAAGACGAAAGAATATACGGCACAGGCGAAAGATTAAACAAGGTAAATCAGCGTGGTAAGCACCTGCAGATGTACGCTATAGACAGATGGTGCCAGACTGAGGGCAACAGCTATGCCCCTGTGCCTATTATGGTATCCTCAAACCTTTCTGCAATTTTCCTTAACCGTTACGAAAGGTCAATTCTCAATATCGGCTTCCCCATAGGCAACATAATAAGCGCAACTCAGATGTTTGCGCCCCTTGATATTTACATAATTATAAAAGACAGCCCCTGTGATATTCTTACTGCTTATTCGGATATTACAGGCTTTGCACCTATGCCACCTGAGTGGGCATTCGGCACCTTTGTATGCCGTTACCGCCCGGATTTCTCAACAAAAGAGGGCATACTCAAAATGGCTGCCGACTATGAAGCAAACGACTTCCCCTGGGACGCAGCAGTAATTGAAGGCTACGGCACCTATAAAAAAGAGAGATGGCAGGAGCTTAAAGAGGCAAGCGAGGGTGTGCATGCCTACGGCAAAAAAATGCTGATGTATGAGCAGTGCTGTAAAATACCCGAAAATGCAGATAAAAACTTTAACCTTACAGATAATTACGCCCTGCAGAGTGATAATGGCGTAATGCTGAAGGAAACAGTTTCAGTTAATTTCATTGATAACTTTGCCCGCAAAAAGATGAAGGTGCTTGATGTCACTAATCCTGAAGCTCTTAAAAAATGGCGTGAAATCTGGGAAGAGATGATGTATCAGGTTGGTGTTGACGGCGCAAAAATTGACTTCTGCGAGCAATTCCCTGATGACGAGAGCCTTCACTACAAAGATGGCAGAAATCCCCGCATTACACACCATTGGCTGCCCACCTACTACAATACAATGCGCTACAATCACTTTAACGAAAAGGAAGACGGCGGCATAGTATTCAGCAGAGGCGGCGGCATAGGCTCACAGCGTTTTCCATATATATGGGCAGGTGACCAAAGGCGTGAGTTTAAGTTTTTAGGCGTAGTAATTAAGGCTGCCCTCTCCGCAGGTCTTTCAGGCATTCCCTTTGTTTCATGGGATATGGCAGGTTACCAGCCTGCGTGGAATCCTTATGACAAAGCCCACGAAAGTGATGTATTTGTAAGGGGCTTGCAGTTTACCGCCTTTTCACCACTTATTCAGACCCACGGCACAGTAAAGCGCCCCTACGATTTTGACGAGCATACCAAAGACTTATACAGAGCCTACGCAAAAATTCACGAAGCCCTGCGACCCTATCTTATGGAAACTGCCCTTGAGGCAACTAAGACGGGTATGCCAAATATGCGCCACCTGTTTTTATATGACCATACTGACCCAAAATGCCTTGATACTGAGGATGAATATATGCTTGGTAATTCCCTGCTTGTAGCACCCATTTTATCAAGGGTAAATAAGCGTGATATCTACCTGCCAAAGGGCAAATGGATTGAAATTTTCAGCGGTGTCAGGTATGATGGCAATCAAACCATAAAGGGCTATGCAGTGCCAAGGGAAAGAATCCCCGTATTCCTTCTTGAGGGCTCAGAAACCGAAGCACTTGTAAAATCACTTAAAAACGCCCGCAGATATATGGAAGATGTGCTTCTATTAGAAAAAAATAAGTGATTTTATACAAAAAATAAACCTGATTTTTTGGTTGCAAAGATAAAAATATAATGATATTATATATAATAGTGTTAAAAGCGCTTAAAATTTAAGAAAGGGGAAATCTCCAATGAACCTTAAACACGTTTATTACAGAGTTTACCAGGCAGGCTTCAAGCTTGTAATGGGCACAAACCTTTTCAACTGGAAAGAGCCCGAGCTTCTTGAAGGTGCTGGTTCAATCCGCAGACTTCCTGAGTTCGTAAAGTCCAAGGGTCTTGATAACGTTCTTATTGTTACTGATTCAGTACTCAATCAGAAGCTTCATGTACTTGACAGCCTTTATGAAGAGATGGATAAGGCAGGCGTAAGCTACGCTGTATTTGATGGCGTTCAGCCCAACCCCACTATCCAGAATATTGAAGCTGCAAAAGAAGCTTATGTAAACCATAACTGCAAGGGCATTATCGCTTTTGGCGGTGGCTCACCAATGGACTGTGCAAAGGCAGCAGGTGCAATTGTTACCAATAACAAGCCCGTTTCAAAGATGACAGGTCTTCTTAAGGTACGCCACAAGCTTCCTCCTCTCTTCGCAGTTCCCACAACAGCAGGTACAGGCTCCGAGGTTACACTTGCAGCAGTTGTATCTGACGAGGCAACTCACAAGAAGTTACCTATGAATGACCCCAAGCTTCGTGCAAAGTACGCTGTACTTGATCCAGAGCTTACAGTAGGTCTTCCTCCCCACATCACTTCCACCACAGGTATGGATGCCCTCACTCACGCAGTAGAGGCTTACATCGGCAGAAGTAATGTTGCTAACACAGAGGATTACGCAAAGAAGGCAGTTAAGCTTATCTTTGATAATATTGAAACAGCTTACGCTGATGGTAAAAACATCGAGGCAAGAGGCGCAATGCTTAAGGCTTCCTACTATGCAGGTATGGCATTTACCAGAGCTTATGTTGGTTATGTACATGCAATCGGTCACCAGCTCGGCGGCTACTACCATGTACCTCACGGCCTTGCAATGGCTACAATCCTTCCCCACGTACTTGATTACTATGGCGAAACCGCTTACAAGAGACTTGCTGATTTAGCAGAGGTTGCAGGCGTTAAGACCACAGGCACAGACGAAGAGAAGGCAAAGGCATTCATTGCTGAAGTAAGAGCAATGAACGAGAGAATGGGTATCGGCACAGGCTTTGATTGCATCAAGGATGAAGATATTGATACAATCGCTAAGAGAGCTCTTAAGGAAGGTAACCCCCTCTATCCCGTTCCTAAGATTATGGAGCAGGCAGACTGCGTAGCCCTCATCAAGGAACTCAAAAACTGAAAATATAATCAGTAACAAACGACCCCTTCAAAAGAAGGGGCCGTAATTTTTTTGCC
>JAKSQR010000087.1 GCA_024404065.1 Clostridia bacterium
ATTGAGCTTAAAAAGGATGTTTATCACATTCTGCCAGGCGGTGAATTTCTGATTGAATCCCTTATAGCTATGGGCATATCTATGGATAAATACAAAACCTCTGAAATGGGCAAGGCTCTTAAAAGCGTTTTCCACGGCACAATGACCATTGATGAGAGTGTCAGCCTTGCAACTAAAGAAATTGGTGAAGTATTCAATTCTCCTGTAAACTCAGCAGGGTCTGACAGCTACACAGGTTTCTTCGGCGATGAAATAGGTGTATGTCCGCTTTGTGGCGGCAATATTGTTCGCAGCCGCAGAGCATATAGCTGCAGTAATTATAAAGAGAAAAACTGCCCATTTACTGTATGGATAAGGATGTGTGGCAGACCAATTCCCATTTCATCAGTAAGGCAGCTTATTGAGAATGGCAAAACTGAAAAGATAAACGGCTTTATCTCAAAGCAGGGCAAGGAGTTTTCCGCTGCTCTTAAGCTTGAAGAGGGCAAAGCAGTATTTGATTTTTAATACATAACAGCAGACAGGCACAGCTTGTCTGCTCTTTTTATTTGACGGGAAATAAATCTGTTTATTTCTTCAGAGAAGAAAAATACAACCCATTTATTCTCCGATAGAGTTATGTATTAAATCAAAAGGCTGAGCTATAATATAGTCACAACAAAGATACAAACCATACGAATGGAGGAAATAGATATGATTACACTTACATTTTTATTTATGTCAATTGTACTTGCAGTAGGTGTTGGCATTATGAAGCTTGCTTTTAAGCTTTTTGGTGGTGCAATTAAGCTGTTAGTACCTGCAGTTGGATTTTTAGTACTTGTTGTTGCTGTTTTACTTCTCCCCGCAATGTTACTCTTTTAATATCTCCTTTTTAACTGAGTAATTATTTAGTCTTCATAGTTTTTCCTTTCTCCTTAAACATTTAATACACCTCAAAACATTCCTTCAAATTAAACAGCGCAACAAACAGAAAGGGCACTCCTTAGCGGAGTGCCCGATTTTTATATTATCTGAGTATTTCCCATCCTACTACTTCTATGCCATTATCCTTTGCTTTCTGAAGCAGGTCGCCGCTTTTAAGCAGCTCATATTCATATACCCGCTTTGTCCATGGTGATATTTTATCATCCACAGGCAGGGCAGGGTGCAGGAACATTTCCGTAACACCATCCTGCAGGTTATCAAGGCAATCAAGGTAGTAGCTTCTTATTACATCATAGCCGGTAATTTTATCCATACCCCATGGGTTGCTTATTAAATCATCCAGCATTTTTACATTTCGCTCTGTGCCTTTTTTTACTATCATTTGCTGAAGTGAGTAAACTGCTTTTGGCAGATTTCTGCCAAGCTGTCTTTCTATAAATCCTGCAGATTTTGGGAAGCGGTAAGGCAGATTGTATTTGCTGCAAAAGTCAAAGGCATCAATATAAAACCTGCGCATATTTATGCCATAAAGTGTACCGCAGTGATTATCTGCGTGGTCGGGGGTAATTCCACGGGCTTTCATATAGTCATATTGTGCGCAAAGCTCATTAAATACGTCCTTACGCTTTGCACCGAAGGTAAGCTTTTTCTGGTCTGTAGGCAGGCCATCATTACCACCTAATGATTTTGCATTTGTAAGGCTTTGCCACTTATCGTTTTCACTGTCTGAGTTAATTGTAAGATGCACACCTACGGAGTAATCACCTGTAAGGCTTTTGCATTCATCTGCCTTCGGGGCAACTGTCATAACAGATGTTGAGGTGATGAGCTTATTATTAAGCAGATAGGTTATAGCCTCATTTTGCTGTGGGTTATAACCGAAATCATCTGCATTTATTATTAAATATTTCATAAGTCGGTTTCGTCAGCAGTTTCTTCTGCTTCAACAGCCTTCTTTTCCTCATTAAAGTGAAGGAACATAGCAAATACAGTAGCTACTACCATTGCTGCTGCAGGGAATACACAAAGAAGCACTTTTGATGCAAGGGCAGGGTTAGTGCCGGGATTTTCGCCACTTTCATAGCCAAAATACTTTGCAACCATCATAAGTGCAAAGGATACATAAAAGCCGTTAAGTCTGTTAAGCACACCACCAAGTGAGTTGATTATACCCTCACGCTTAATACCGTGACGGCGGTAGTCATCATCAACAATCTTTGCGCCGATACAGTCCATTGTTGCAAGGCAGGCAGCTACGCCGAAGCCTACAAAGCAGGCGATAATTGCAGCACCTACAAAGCTCTTTGCAAAGAAGAGGGGAACGAATGATATAGCCATAATTATAAAGCCACTGCGCCATACCTTCATAATATCCCATTTCTTTACTATAAAGCTCCAGAGTACTATGCCTGCAACTGCTACTACAAGCACTGTGCCAAGCAAAATTGTGGTATATATGCCTTCTTTATTGAGAGTATATTTTGTGTAAAGGGGAATTGCCTGAGAAATAAGTGAGAATGCTGCTGAGTAGAATGCACCGCACATACCATAAATCCAGAATTTAGGGTTAGTAGCAAGGGCCCACATACTGCTGAAAAGCTCAGGCTTTTTAGCGCTTTTATCAACTTCAACAGGGTTTTCTCTGCAGCCCCAGAAGCAGTACATCATTACTATAAGTGCAAGGATACCATAGATGATAGCTGTAAGCTGATAGCCAAGCTTGCCAGCAATAATAGGTGTAAGGGCAATTGATATTGCCATTGCAAAAAGCTGACAAATCTGACGGAAGCTGTTTGTTTTTGCTCTCTCCTCATCTCTCTTAAAGAGCTCAGGGAAAAGGGCACCATAGTTTGCATTTACAAGGGAGTCAAGTGTACCTGTAAGTATGTACATCAGAAGCACATAGATATACATACGGGTGCTTGTGGGGTCTGCACCAAAGTATGCAGGCACATTAAAGAACATTATAAATGAAAGTACAAGCAGAGGAGTGCCTATTAAAAGCCAGGGTCTGCGTCTGCCCCATTTTGTGTGGGTGTTATCTGAAAGGAAGCCGTAAATGGGGTTATCAATAGCGTCTACGATTGCATAAATTGCAAGGATTTTTGCGTAAAGCTTTACATCAAAGCCAAGGGTGTCTACATAGAATGCGAGGGCAAAGCTTTTGAACATGTTTATGGGGATTGATGTGCCAAACATGGCAAAGCCATAGCGTGCAGGCTTTACTTTGTTTAATGTGTTATCAGGCATTATTTTTCCTCCTTAAAATAAATGGGATTGGAAACGGCAAGAATCCTGCCCATTTTGTTTGTGATTTTTATGTATGCAAATTTTACTTTGGTAAGCTTTATGCTTCCCCTTGATATCAGATTTTCGCCTGTGCTTGTTACAAGAGTAATATTGCAGGGCTTATCATATTTTACACTTACATCAAGGCTTGTGTTTTTATCATAAACCGCAGTGCCACCCATAGGAGTATCACCATAGTAAAGGTTTATTACAGGGCCGTCTTTGCCGTAAGCCACATAAGCTTTGCCCTTCTTTATACCATCAAGTATATCCTCTGCACTTGGTGATGAGGAATAAACTGCAGTTACAGGGTTGCCGATTTTTGAAAAGCCCTTTGGTGAGTGGTAGTCAGAGCCGCCTACAATAGGTATCTGCTTGCCCTTATTGAGCAATTCAGTCCAGTATGCTAAGCCGTCTATGTTTGATGGACGCATAGGTCCATTCCATATTTCCATCATATCAAAGGCATCATCATCCTCCCATAAGTAAGGGCAGAAATGGTCTTTGGGATGGTTTACGCTTATTACGGCACCCATACTGCGTGCATTGTTTATAAGTGTATTCATTTCCTCCTTTGTGTTTGCTATAAAGCTGTTTTCAAAGGGGGCAGCCACACCAAAGAAATTCATGTGGCCCTTGTAATGTGTCCACTCAACTGCAGGCACAAAGGTAAAATCATCCACCTGAGGCAGGTTATAGTTAAGGGCATAGTTATTATGGTTTGCAAGGCCAACAAAATCCAGACCCTTTTCCTTTGCCATTTTTGCAATTTCAAAGGCATCATACTTGCCGTCTGAAGCATCAGAGTGAATGTGTAAATCACCAAACAGGAGCTTTTCACCCTCATACTCAAAATCTATGGTGTAGGTAACCTCTACACCCTCAGGCACTACATGGTATGCACCTACAAGTATCTGCCACGTGCCTGCATTTATTTTTTGCCTTTTGTATCCGTTAGTGGAGGAATATTGACCCACGCTTATTTTGCTGTGGGCGCTGCCACTCCAGCCTAAAAATCTGCCCTTTTCATCACTGAGACCTATATCAATGCAGTTAGTGGGTTTTAAGTCACTCATAAAGCCCTTTGTGGGCCTGAGGTAGTCATAGGCAACAGTTACCTTTATTACATTTTCAGGCACTTCAAAGTCTACTGCGTAGTAGGTGCCCTCCTTATCCTTTGTAACAGTGTGCTTTAATACCATAAATGCCTCCATAATATTGACATTATACTTATAATATACCATTATATAAAAGAAATGTAAATTTACAATTATGCTATTTTTGTTGCGAATACATTTCTAAGCTTTTTGCGTATAATAGGTGAAAGAAGTCTTTCAGAAAGGAGAGAATCCATGGATAACGGTGCAAGTAGCTACCTCCGTTTTCTCAAGGGTGACGATAATGCCCTTGCCGAAATAATAAATGAATACTCTGATGGGCTTATAATTTACCTTAATACCATTACTGCAAACTATGCTGATGCGCAGGACAGCGCAGAGGATACCTTTGTAAAGCTGGTTACCAAAAAGCCGAAATATAACGGCAAAGCAACATTTAAGACCTGGCTTTATACCATAGGCAGGCACGTAGCTGTGGATAATATGCGCAAAAAGTACAGGCATCACGAAATAATAGGGGAAAGTACAGATACAGACTATATAAATTTAGAGAATGAATTTATTCGTGATGAGGATAATAAGCTGCTGCATAAAGCAATAAAATCCCTTAGTGCCGAATACAGACAGGTGCTTTATTTAACCTACTTTGAGGGTATGACCGCAGGCGAGGTATCTGCAGTAATAGGCAAAAGCAGTAAAGCCACACAGAGTTTAATATTCCGTGCAAGGCAGGCTCTTAAAAAACAGTTGGAAAGGGATGGCTTTGAATATGAAAACTCATGAAGAAATGTTTGAAAGTGTGCTCAGAAGGCGTGATGAGTACGAAATAAAAAAATATAAAAGAAATAAAGCTCTTATATCTGCTGCAGCAGGCGTCTGCTCACTTGCTATTGTAATCTGCGGCGTAACATTGTATAGTAGAAACAACGCACCAGGTAAAAGTCAGGAAACAGCCCCTGCAATGAATATGGCAGAAATAAAGCCTGATGGAATGTATGAAACTTTTGTTGAAGATGAAACAAAGGAAACAAACGCCATTGCCGAAAATTATGTCATAGATGAAACGACAACTCAGGCTGTAATAATTGAAGAAACCACATCGGTTATTACAGCCACAACTAAGCCTATAAAAACAAATACTGCAAATGCAGAAACAGCAACAGCAAAGCCTGAATCCGCAGACGAAATGAAGGCAGAGGCAGGTGACAGGGATGCTGCTCTGCCCTATATTTCAGGCGTAAATATTGCTCTTAAAGGCGAAGCTATAACCGATGCTGAGCTTAAAGCTTATATCAAAAAGAATGCAGAGTATATGGTTGCATCAGTTGCCTTTGATTTAGGTAAGGGCGAATACAGAGTATGTACTAAAGGCTATAGACCACTTACTGTAAGTGCAAAGGATGGACTTTTCATAAATACAGGTTTTGTTGATTGCCCAATTACAAAGGATGGCAAAATTGTGGCAGTTGTTACAGTTTATAAAGATAACGGAGTGCTTTATGATTCCGTTGCCTATGGTGGTAATGGCTTTGCAACAATTCAGAGGGCTTTTGACGAAAACCCTGATGAGGACCTTGTATTTATCTATGTTAATGAGGTGCCTGAGGTAATAATCACAAAGGAAAATAAAATGTATTTTATTCCCTCAGCCGTTGGTTTTAATAAAAATTACGATTATTATACTTTGTATAAAACCGAGGCAAATACCTTCTCAAAAAATGATTTAGATAATAATTATATTTCAGTAACAGTGTAGGTGAAAATATGAAAAAGAAAGTTGTTATTTCCGTAGTAGCACTTGTAATGCTTGTGATTATCGCATTATTTATGCCCTACTCCGTAAAATCCTATGATGATGGCGGCACAGTAGAGATTAAAACCCTTGCCTGCAAAATTATTAAATGGAACAGATTTTATGAAGGTGACCTTTGCTATAATTTAACAAAATTTTACTGGGGCAAGGATAAAAAGAAAAATATTGAAATTATCTGGGATGAAATTGTAATGAATGGTCCCGTAGATATTGATGCGGATATTGAAAATGGTGTAAGCCCTCACTTTGATGCAAAGGTGCTTGAGGTAAGCGAAAGCACTATCCTTGTTGAGCCTCTTGAAGGCTCATCAGAGCTTAGCTCTTCAGATAAAATCACTGTGCCTAAAATTGCTGATAATATGATGATAAGCTATAACTGCTTTGATGAGATAAAAGCAGGGGATATAGTAAATATTGTGTATGATGGTGAAATAATGGAAACCTACCCTGCACAGATAAACCCCGTATTTGCTATTACCATAAAAGAAAAGTGCGGTGAAAC
>JAKSQR010000088.1 GCA_024404065.1 Clostridia bacterium
TACATTTTGAGGTAAACGCATTAGAAGATATAGAGACATTTTCATCTGATTTAGCATCTTACCAAGAGGATGCTGATGAATAAAAAACGAGGCAGGGCGCAATTGTGCTCTGCCTCATTGTAAATTATTAACAAATTGTATTATAAAACAGAAGAAATCCAAAACCATCACCAACAGGCTTTAGGTTCGGATTTCTTGACTGTGGTGGAAGAGGGTTGCCTTGCAATAAAGGTAAGCTGACATATCGCCCGAAACCGTGGATGTGAATGAGGGCGCGTATTAAATCCACGGCCTGCAAAACAATTCACTGGATTGTTTTGCGACGGCCTTTCGAATCCACCCTGATTATTGTATATACAAAAAACTCAGCACCAGATGGTACTGAGTTTTATGGTGGAAGAGGGTGGATTCGAACCACCGAAGTCGTTGACGGCAGATTTACAGTCTGCTCCCTTTGGCCGCTCGGGAACTCTTCCATGTATTCTGTTGCAAAAAAAATGGAGCTGGTGGACGGACTCGAACCCCCGACCTGCTGATTACAAATCAGCTGCTCTACCAACTGAGCTACACCAGCACAGAACGCTTGATTAATATATCATAGAGATTACAATTAGTCAAGTACTTTTTAAGAAATTTTTTATTTTTTTTGCAAACCATCAAAAAAGGGGAGAGCAGTTGTATTGCCCTCCCCGTAAAAACTAATAATTAAAGCTTGGAAACTGCCCAGGCTGCAATGTCCTCATAAACCTTTGCATTTTCTTTTTCGTTAAGTATTTCGTGACGCATACCGGGGAAGAGGCGAAGGGTAACATCCTTAACGCCGGTTTCCTTCATGGTGTTATATACCTCGGTTACGCCCTTGCCATACTGGCCAACAGGGTCATCCTGACCAGCTGTAAGCAGGTAGGGTAAGCTTTTATTAAGACCATTGTACCAATCCTTGGATGATACTGTGTTAAGCAGAGTGAATAAATCTCTGTAGCCTGCTGCAGTAAAGAGGAAGCCACAGTATTTATCAGCACCGTATTTAAATACCTGAGCCTGATCAGATGAAAGCCAGTCAAAAGCAGTTTCAACTACGGGCACTTTTTTATTGTATGTACCAAAGGCAAGCTTATCTATAAACTGGCTCTTATGCTTGCTGCCTTTAACCTTAGCAACTGTGTTTGCTATGGCAATAGCAAGGGGAGCAGCAGGGTTTTTACCGCTTGTACCGCAAATGATTGCACCCTTTATTCTTTCATCAGTGCCATATCTCTTTATGTATTCTCTGCCAATAAAAGAGCCCATGCTGTGACCAAAGAAGATAACAGGCAGGTCAGGGTATTCCTTCTCAAGGTAATCTGTAATTTTTCTTTCGTCCTCTACAAGGCAATTCCAGCCGTCCTTTTCGCCAAAATAGCCAAGGTCATCATCACTCTTTACGGATTTGCCGTGACCAATGTGGTCATCTACACATACAGCAAAGCCCTTTGAGCAGAGGAATTTTGCAAAGTCTTCATATCTTTCGCCATGCTCAGCCATACCGTGTACAATCTGAAAAACTGCCTTTACGCCGTCATCAGGGTACCATATACGCAGAAATACATCTGTAAGGCCTGTAGTGGAGGGGATATAATGCTCTTTCCTTAATACTTCCATAATAGTCACCTTTCATATCTGTGATATTTTATGAAGCTATTTTATCACTATTAAACTTTTAATTCAAGTTATTATATACAAATAAATTTCACAATACAAAGCCTTCTTTCATTGACTTTATATAATATAGATGATAGAATATAATTTACTATTAAATATTCAGGTGGTTTTATGACATTTTTTAAGGAATTTGCAGCAGACTTCAGCAATATTGAAAACTGGGTGTTTGTTGTCAGATTATTTCTTGCCGCTATCTGCGGTGCAATAATAGGTGACGAAAGGTCAAGAAGGCAAAAGGATGCAGGTATACGCACTCACGTTTTAGTTGCTCTTGGCTCCTGCCTTATGATGCTTATTTCAAAGTATGGCTTCTTTGATGTTGTAGGCATTGAGGGCCTTCGTGTGCAGGCAGACGCCTCCCGTATAGCCTCACAGGTTATCAGCGGTGTTTCATTCCTTGGTGCAGGTATGATTTTTATCAAGAATGTTTCCATCAAGGGTCTTACAACCGCAGCAGGTATATGGGTAACTGCTGCCCTCGGCCTTGCAATAGGTGCAGGTCAGTATACTCTCGGTATTATGTCTACAATTATGATTGTAATTCTTCAGATTGTGCTTCACAGATTTTTATTCAAGATTGAAAGCACAGTCAACGAATTTACAGTAGTGCTTGTAGATGAGGCAGACGCTATTGAGAAATTCAGAGAAGATTTACACATAAAAAATATCACCATGCAGAGCTACAAGATGAAGCGTGATAAGAAAGAAAACACCATTACCCTTGATGTAATAATCAAGAAGCAAAAGGATATGCACATGCGTGATATTCTTAACGAAATTGCACAGAATCCAAATGTTATCATGATAGATATGTAAAGCATAAAACCTTTACAAGTGTATAACTTGCACAACGTTGATATATATGGATTTATGCAACATTAACATACAAAAATGAACAAAAGTATAAAATTGTACTTTAGTTCAAAAAAATGCTTTACAAGGCGAAATGGCTATGCTATACTTTGAGCATAAACCTAAACTGAAAATGGAGTGTGTATATGGCAGAAACAAGACGTTCCCGCAAAAGAGATAATACCCATCGTGCTATTATGCACAGCGCTAAGCTTCTCTTTGAAGAGAACGGCATCAGCAATGTAACCATTGAGAATATTGCTGAGAAAGCAGATGTTTCAAGGTCCACATTCTTTTCACACTTCACCTCAGTAGATGATTTGCTTACTCAGATAGCAAACGAAGAGATTGACGATATCTTAAATTCAGCCTCACCTGAGGAAGGCTCATTAAGTATAAATGCTATTTTCAAGCAGCTTAATGATGATACCTACCCTTACCCCTACCTTATGAGTGAGCTGGTTACAAAAAGCATACTTTCAGAGGGCAACAGCTCCCTTGCAAAGGCCTTTGCTTTTATGAGGTCTGAGATTGAAAAGGACGGCTTTAACGAGCTGCTCAAGGATTTCACACCAAGCGATATCTCAGCATTTATTTTTGGTTCTTATTTCGGTCTGGTTTTCCAGAAGTTCATTGATAATGAGCCTTTTGATGACCCGAACGAAACAAACGATAAAATCCAGCGTTTTATTAACTATCTTAAAAAACAGGAGGAACCCAACAATGAGTAACGGTTACGCTATCCAGGAATGGAAACCCGCAAAACCAATTTACGACAAGCTCCACAACCTCACATCACAGCCTATCTACTGTGTATCTGATGAAGAGCTTAAGAAGACTCTTGACCACTTTGAAACAAAGTGCGCAAAGTCAAAAGAAATCACAACAGAAGCTAAGAAGTACATCCCCGGTGGTGTACAGCACAACCTCGCATTCAACTATCCATTCCCCATCTGTGTTACAAAGGCTAACGGCGCTTACCTTTATGATATCGATGGTAATGAATATTATGACTTCCTTCAGGCTGGTGGTCCCACAATTCTTGGTTCCAACTATGCTCCCGTTCGTGATAAGGCTATTGAGCTTATCAAGGAATGTGGCCCTGTAACAGGTCTTTTCCACGAAGGCGAGCTCCTTCTTGCTAAGGAAATCAACAAGCACATGCCCAACTGTGAAATGTTCCGTATGCTTGGTTCAGGTACTGAATCAGTTATGGCTGCTATCCGTGTAGCTCGTAACGCAACAAAGGCTAAGAGAATCATCAAGGTTGGCGGCGCTTATCACGGCTGGTCAGACCAGATGGTATATGGTCTTAAGATCCCCGGTTCAAGAAGCTTCCTTGAGTCACATGGTATTCCTTCATCATCTTATGGTACAACTGATGAAGTTAGACCTAACGACCTTAACATGCTCGAGCAGATGCTCAAGCTCAATAAGTTCCGTGGCGGCACAGCAGCAGTTCTCGTAGAGCCTGTTGGTCCCGAAAGCGGTACAAGACCTGTTGACTTCGACTACAACAAGGGCGTTCGTCAGCTTTGCGATAAGTACGGCGCACTCTTCATCATGGACGAAGTTGTTACTGGTTTCCGTATTGGTACAGGCGGCGCTCAGGGTTACTTCGGCGTTGTTCCTGATCTTACAATCTTCGGCAAGATCGTTGCTGGTGGTTATCCCTCAGCAGGCGGCGTAGGCGGTAAGAGAGAGTTCGTAAGCGGCATGGCAGCTGGCGTTGGCACAATGATGAAGCGTGCATACGTTGGTGGTACTCTTGCAGCTAACCCACTTTCATCATTTGCTGGTTACTGCGCAATCCAGGAAATCGCAAAGACAAACGCTTGCGAAAAGGCTGGTCTCGCTGGTGACAGACTTACTGCAGGTCTTCAGGCACTCTGCGATAAGTACTCACTTCCCTTCGTTGTTTACAACCAGGGCTCAATCGTTCACCTTGAGTGTTCTGCAGCAATGAGCTATGACTTCAGCTCAATGTTCCTTCCCGCATCTGTTATTCCTATGCTTAAGGCTAAGCCCGAAATGCTTCGCCGTAAGGTTGCTATGGAGCAGATGGGTGCTGCATACATGGCACACGGTATCGTTACTCTTGCTGGTTCACGTCTTTACACTTCACTTGCTGATACAGATGAAGTTATCGATGGCGCTCTTGGCAAGTTTGAGGAAGTATTCTCAACAGTAACAAAGTGCACAAGAAATCTTGATAAATAATTAAGATAGTATAATTAAGACCTCTGACCGAAAGGCCGGAGGTCTTTTACTGTATTGAAAAAAGAAAAACTGCCGAAAAATCAGCAGCTTTTATCATTTATATCTTATTTTACCATCTGTTTTCTACGTATTCGCAGAAAGCGTACATATCTTTTATTTCAAGCACCTTACCATCATCAAGGGTAACTGTACCATTCCATTTGCCATGTACCTGATGGCTGTTCATTCTCATAACACCAACATTAAGGTCTGAGTGATGGTCAAATGATGGTGTCATTGTAAGGTTAAATCTGCCATCTCTTGATTTGAATACCCAGGGCTCCATATATCTTGAGGGCTTGGGGAAGGTTTCAACATCTACGGCATCAATCTTGTGTGCCTTGCCATCATAGAAAAGGCAGGTTTCAGTAGCATTGCTCTCGTCACCAATACCCCAGGTGATTTCAAAACCGAAGGTGTGCTTTGTGCCATCCTCATCATAAAGGTAGGTTGAGCCATTACCCCAATACCATACCATGCTGTAAGGAGTGTTTACTCTGCCCCAGTCAAGCACGCAGAAGGTATCATCCTTGCTGAAATAGTAAATGTCAGCACCTATTCTGTATGTGCCTTCGCAAGGCATACAGTTCTGCTTTGTGGTCATAAAGTATTTATCTGCCATGCCCTTGAATGGGAGAATGGTAGTAATATTTTCATGGTCAGGGTACATATCCATTGTGAAGTTAAGCTCTACGCTGTCCATCTTAAAATGGAGTGTACGGCTTGTTTCTTTTGTATCAAACTCAAAGTCTGCATTGCCAAGGTGACCCTTAACATTATTCACAATATCGCCCTTGTAGGGGAGTACATATTTATCCTTGCAGCCAACAAATGGTGACATAACGCTGTTTACAACCTTGCCACTCATAAGGTCTACAAGCACAGCAGAAACATAACCACCAAGTGAAATATTTGCAAAGCTGAGCTGTACCATAAATCTGCCGTTTGAAAGCTGATAAAAATCCCATTCCTTGCGGCGGTTATGATTTTTTACCTTATTACGGTCATAGTTAAATACATTGTGCCTTGCCCAGCCCTTTGCAAGCAAAGTGCCATCATCAGCAAACATCTCTGTAGCCTTTGTGTATTCGTTTTGTGAGCTTGTCCACTCACCATCCATCCAGCTTGAATAGGTTCTTTTCATAAATATGCCTCCTTAATTAAGAATAGCTTATATTGAAAGTATATCACCAATTTTTCATAAATACAATATGCACTTGATTTGATTATGTAATAATGGTAAAATCAGCAGGTATTAAAAAGTTAAGAGGCTCAGATGAAAAAGATTTTAAATTATTTTACCATATTTGAATGGTGCTTATGGATTGGCACTATGGCGGCAGTTGTGATTGCCTATGCTGTATTTGACAGGGGTAATCCACTCACCTTAGTTGGCTCACTTATGGGCATAACATCTATTTTATTTAATGCCAAGGGCAATCCAGTAGGGCAGGGAATCATGCTTGCTTTCTGTGTGGTTTACGGCTATATCTCATGGGGATATCACTATTATGGTGAGGTTATTACTTACGTGTTTATGACAGGACCTATGGATTTATTCGCTTTTATAGCATGGCTACGTAATCCCTTTAAGGGCAAGAAAACTGAGGTTACCGTAAATAAAGTTAAAAATAAAGAATTAGGTTTGCTTGCAGTGCTTACAGTTATCGTAACTGTTGTGTTTTACTTTATTCTTAAGAAATTCGGCACATCAAACCTTATGGTAAGTACATTTTCAATTGCTACATCATTTGCTGCAGTCTATCTTACTG
>JAKSQR010000089.1 GCA_024404065.1 Clostridia bacterium
CTTATAAGTGTCATGGGCAGGCTGCGGATAATGTAGCACATAAGGGCACTTACAAGTATGTACATATAAATTCTGTAATCACTCAGCATTTGCTTCACCCTCCTTTTCTGCTGTGTCAGAGGGCTCATCTTCGTCCTTTACAGGGAAGAGGATTGCCGCAACACCTGCAATTATTACTGTAAGAATAATAATTTTAAGTGATGAGAATTTTGCTTTATCGTAGGGGATAAAATCTGTGCCATAGCTCAGGGCAAAGCTGATTACCACAAGCGCAGCAACAATTTTATCCTTCTTTGCAGGGGGTATGATAATTGCAATAAACATACCAAAAATTGCAACGCTCAGGGCAGATACAATATTAGCGGGCAGTATGTTACCTGCCACTACGCCAAGGGCTGTGCCCACTGCCCATAAGGGACCTGAGGTAAGATAGGTGCCGTAAAAATATGATGGGCAAAGGCTGCCTTTACGCGAGATGTTAAGACCAAAAAGCTCATCCGTAATAAAAGCGGAAAGGGTAAACCTGTGTATGTTTTTCATTTTTGGGTCTATCTTCTGGCTGAGGGCTGTGCTCATAAGCAGATAACGGCTGTTTACAATTAAAATCATAAGTGCCATTTCTGCGAATGTGCGGTTATATTTCATAACCTCAAGGGCGGCCTTTTCGCCTGCTGAGGCAAGGTTAAACAGGCTGAAGATAAGCGCCTGAAACCAGTTAAGACCTATGCTGCCCGCAGTTATACCGAGGGCAAAGGATACTACAAAATATCCAAGACCTACAGGGATACCGTCTTTAAGACCCTCCCTGAATGCTTTTTTCTCCATAATATGAAATCCTTTATTTTATTCTCTCTTTAAATATTTTAAGCAGACCCTGTGAGGCGTTGCCGGGCTTAGGTGGAAACAGCTTTTTCTCTGCCTCCTCAACGCTTACCCACTCGGCAGAGTTTACCTCTGAAGAAAGGGTGAAATCCTGCTTTTTTACAAACGCAGAGAAGCCTATCATAAGCACTCCGCTGCCGTCATACCACCATGTGCCTTCAATCTGAGGCTTTTCTATATCTATGCCAAGCTCCTCTTTAACCTCACGCTTTGCTGCCTCCTCTGCACTTTCACCGGGGGACATATAGCCGGATGTGAGGGTAGCATAAATGGTGGAAAGGTAATCCTGATGGGATATGGCAACCTCATTGAATTCATTGTGCAGTAAAACTATTACGCAGGAATGAAAGCTGTCAAACCAATATTTTTTACACTCTTCGCAGTAGGGTACAAGTCCGTCATCACCTGCCTGCTTCTGTATAAGCTTTGTGCCACAAATGGGGCAGTAATTATGGTGCATATTATCACTTCACTTTATAATTTATTCGCAGATTTCCCTGAGCTTTTCCCATACCTTAACCATAGCGTAGGTATCAAGGCAGCAGTATTTAAGCAGATTTTTGCGGGATTCCTCCAGCTCATCAGGGCTCATTTTAGCCATCAGAGTAAATGTGGCAGATGCCTCTGCACCATTATGTACTCCCTCAAGATTGTGGTAATCAAGGCTTGGGTCATCGGGGCAAAGGGCGGGTAAAACATACTTTATTGAATAGGAGCCATCCATTGCCTTGCAGTAATACCACTTTTTCTGGAATGGCACCATTAAATCCACAATATTGCTGTGTATATTCATAAGGTGGTCCCTTAAATCAGGGTATAAATTTGCAAGCTCGGCAATTCTGCCCTTTTCAAAGCTCATATTGTAAGCAGTAGTGCAGACATCAAGGGGGATATCCTTGCAAAGCTGCTCTGCAAGGGCTCTGCGTGGGTCATCACCAGGGTAGGCCAAAAACTCTTTATGGTGTAATTCGCCGCCCTCATGCTCAATATAATGCAACGAATACTGAAATACAATCTGAGTAAATGGAGTAGTGCCGTCATAAAGGGGAATTGCAGGCTGAAAGGTTTCAAAATCCAGAAAATATAATGGATAAGTAATGCCTTGCAAAAAGTCGCTTATAGAGTTTTTATCTATTGCAGGGGGCAGATTATTAAGAATATAATCAAGCTGCATATTCTGATTTTTTGAAAGAATGTCAGCCTCAAGCAAATCCTCATAAGTGATAAGCCCGTCATAGTAGCAGCTGAATTTTTTCTTTGCATTTACGCCCCTTACATTGAATATGTTTGGCTTTGGCAAATCTTTTGTGCAGTAGCCAAAAAATCCGCAGTCATAAGGGTCTGTGCAGTGCATACCAATCTTTTCTACGGGCTCCTCAGTCTGCTCCATATAATCCTGAATTGACTTGATGCGGTGCTTAATGTCGCACTGCATTTTTTCTATTTTATCAGTTAAATCTTCAATTTCAAAAAACTGATGTATATCAAGCTCCCCATAGCGCACATATTTATTATTTACATGCACAAGGCAGCTTTTTGTTACGGTGTAGCCAAGGGATGTGAGTATGTGATACTGAAATGCAATATCGTGGCAGTAAATATCCTTAAGCCCTGTTGAGCTTTTTACCTCGTAAAGCTCAACCTTATTGCCACCAAGATTACGGAGTATATCCACACTGCAAAACAGGTTTTCATATATAAATGTAGCCTCTGCAATGTTTAATGTGCCCTTAGCCATCTCGGTTTTTGTATCCTCAGCCATTTTGCCAAGGTCCTCTTTATTAAAGGGAATTTCAGTAAATTCGCCAAAAAGACCCATAGCTAAATCGCCAATCTCGTCGCCTGCCTGTAAAATGGAGGTATTCATAACGGAGTCGTCAAATTCCTCAGGCTTATTCTTTTTAAGCCACAGCATTTTAGGGCATTGTACACCGCTGCAGTATCTGGATTTTGAAAGATTATAGCTCATATTTAATCCTCTGTTTTGCTTTGCTTACTTGTTTTAATAGTTGCGGCGTATGCGCTGTTGCAAAGGCCTAATATTGCGGATATTACAAAGAGGTATTCTATGCCAAGCTTATTCCAGATAAGTCCGCCGAAAAGGGCTATAAAAATAGTGATAAGGTGGTTTACGGAAATACCTGTTGAGATAGTAGCCTTAACCTCCTCAGGGGAGTCTGAAATATCCTGCACATAAACGTTGCTTGCCATAGATGCAAGTGAAATTACCGCATCAAGCACATAGTTTATACAGCAAACGATAAATGCCACCTTCTCGGGGAAAATGTGATGGGCAAAGCCATAGAAAAAGCACACAATCACAAGTATAAGTGTGTCGGAAATCATTACAATCTTATAGCCTAATTTATCTATAATTTTGCCTACCATAGGTGCAAGGAAGAAGCAGGCAATGGCACTTACTGCAAAAAGCAGACTTATTACAGATGCGCTTGCACCATAGTGGAGTATAAGCACATAAGGGCCAAAGGTTAAGAATACCTGCTTGCGGGCGCCATAAAACACCTCAAGCATATAGTATTTTTTATATTTTTTGCGGAAGTAGAATCGGCTTTTGTTTTTATCCTGCTCACTTTCGCCTTTTATTTTGAATGAGAAAATTGCACCAACAGCCATAATGCCTGCTGCCACTAAGAAGAATGGCTTATAGGGCTTGGTAGTAAAGAGCCAGCTGAAGGCAATAATTATTACACCATAGCCTGCAAGTGTGCCTATCTGATAGAGGGCATTCTGATAGCCTAAAGCCTGACCGCCCTGATTTTCCTTTGCATACTCAAGGGTAAGGGTGTTTTTCATACCAAGCTGAATATGCTCACCTAATGAGTAAACAAAAACGGAGAGGGTAACAAGCACCATAGTAGGCCTTACTACTGACAGCATACCCATACCTATAAGCATAATTACAGCGCCAAGCTTATATAATTTCTGAGCTGAAAAGGTAAATAAAATTGCCAGTATAAATATAAGCATAAGGCCGGGAATTTCTCTGAAAAATTCCGCAAGACCACGCTGAAATTCGCCCATCTGAACGATTTCAGCCATATAGTTATCTATAATGCCCTTGTATATACCAAAGCCGAGGCCTGTTACAAGCAGCGACCACAGGAATACCTTAAAGGACGTATTCTCTTTGAAAATAGCAGTAGTTTTATTCTTCATTATTTCCTCACATTACGGCATACAGCCAATATAATCAGTAAAAATATTATAACCCAGAAAGCCTCATCTGATACCACACAGCACCGCCATGCTCTGAGTCTGATAATCCCTCATTTACAAAGCCAAGCTTTTCATAAAAGCCTATGTTATGCTTTTTGCAGGTAAGCACCATGCCTTTGTGCCTGCCTTTTGATTCGTTTATAGCTGCCTCCATTACCATTTTGCCATAGCCCTTTCTCTCGAAGTCCGGGTGAGTTGCAACGGACAAAAGCATAAGCCAATCACCCTGAGGGTTATGAAGGGATGTATCCGCATACATATCGTCGCTTAGCTCCCTTTCATCTGTGGCAAGGGCAATTACAAAGGATATGAGCTTATCGCCCTCATAAAGCAGCCATATAAAATCAGGGTAGGTTTTTACTCTCTCCACCATACGCTCATAGCTTGCAGCATCTGATGGCGGGAAAGCAACCCTTTCAAGCTCTGCAATGTTATTTATGTCTTTTTCTTCGGCGTGTTTAATAGTCATATTTTTACTCGTTTTGCAGTTTATATACATTAAAACCACCGCAAACACAATAGCCAATGTATCTGCGGTGTAAAGTTTTATTCTGTTACTTCAGCCTGTGCAGGGGTGTACTCAAATGAGTAGAAGGTCCAGAATTTTCTGTTACCTGCCTGCCTGTAAGCTACCTTTGCATCTGCAGTGCCAAGCACCTGAGTAGTGCCGTCAGCAGCTGTTGTGGTGTAAGTAGCAGTAATATTATATGTTTTGTCAGTATTTTCGTTATCTATTTTAATATCAACGCCCTGGTCTGCAAAGTCCTTGTTATCAGGGTCTGCAATGTAGTAGTTATCCTCTTCCTCATACATCCAGGTGCGCTCTTCCTCGCTCATACCCTCGTTACCTTCCTCAGGTAAAACCTGGTCAGCAATATCTGATGCGTAGATAAAGAATGTATTAAAGAATGCCCACTCAATAAACTTAGCAGGGTATTTGCCAAATTTTGAGCCGTTTTCCTTCATAGCGTCTGCGTTGCTCTGATAAGCACTCTTATCTGCTGCAATATTGTAAAGCAGTAAGTACATACCATTTGCGCCTGTGTGCTCTAAATATTTACCTGCACTTGTGTTGTCGCCTATGGAGTAAGCCTCTTCACCTTTGAGAAGGAGGAGATATAAGTTAAGGTAATTCCAATCCTCCTGAGAGGGCTTTATATTTTTAGCTGATTTTTCGGGTATATCTGTAAATTTACTGTCTGCAGCAACTGAAGTTACCTGAGCGTTTGAATCAAAAGTGCATCTGATGGTAGCTGCAAGGTAATCAAGCACGCCTTCCTTCTGGCTTACACCATAGTAGGGAGTTTCGCTGTTGAAGTTATACTGATTTTTAAGCTCCTTAAAGAGACCTTCTCTGTAAAACTTAATGGTATTTTCAACTGCGTCGTAGTCTGTTTCACCCTCAACCTCTGTTTCGTAGGGGGCTTTAAGACCAAGTGACTCAGCTGTTACAACATCCTGAAGGGCAAAGCCATTTTCGTCAACTCTGTAAACAGTAGCGGCATTGTAGCTGCATGTGCCTGCAGACTGACCTTCTTCGTGTACAACTATATAGCCATCACAGTAGTAGAAATTAACTGCGATTGATGAGCCTGATGAGCTGTAATCCTTGTAATCGCCATGCTCAAAGTAAACTATTTCGCCATTTATTTCAGTAAATAAAACTGAAGGGTAGGTGACACCGTCGTAAAGGTTATAGCCAACCTCAGGTATGCCGTTGCCGTCAGCATCTGATACATAAGCATTTACAACCTGATGACCTGCGCCAAGCTCTGCCTGTATTACATCAGCAAAAAGCTGAGGGTCATATTTTAACTTTTCAGGGGTTACTGTATTTGTGGTGGTTTCAAGTGAGGGGTCGCCTACTGATTTTACCACTTTGCCACAGGAGGCAAGTGAGAATAAAAGTATTAAGCACAATGTAACCGCAGTCAGCTTTTTCATATTTTCAGTTCCTTTCATTCAGAACGCAAAATTTGCACATATCAAATACATTTTACATTAAAAAGCGGTTAATGTCCACATTTATTTTAATAAATAATAAACAGCCATGCAAAAAGCACAGCTGTTATTGAGCTTAGATAAACTTTTTGCCTGCGCCCCAGGCATCTGCAACCTTCTCACCAAGAACGTTGTAGGAGTTTGTGAATGGGTCAAAGGCAATAGGCTTAACCTTTGCTAAATCTACCTTGCCATCTGTAAGCACAGACTCATCAACGCTTACATTTACAATCTCGGCTTTAAGAATGCAGGTTTCAGTATTAAACTCCTTTACCTTGCACTCAAGGCAGATTGCAAGCTCATTTATAATGGGAGCATTTACAAGCTCACTCTTTGTTACGGTAAGGCCGCACTTTGCAAGCTTATCCTCTACCTTATCACCTGAAACAATGCCTAC
>JAKSQR010000009.1 GCA_024404065.1 Clostridia bacterium
GCAAGCAGGTTGTTTGCTGCGCCGATTGCGTGGAAGTCACCTGTGAAGTGAAGGTTAATATCCTCCATAGGTACAACCTGTGCATATCCGCCGCCTGCGGCACCACCCTTAACGCCAAAAACAGGGCCAAGGGAGGGCTCACGCAGAGCAACTGTTACATCTTTACCAATTCTTCTTAAGCCATCAGCAAGGCCGATAGTTGTTGTTGTTTTGCCCTCACCTGCAGGGGTAGGGGTGATAGCTGTTACAAGTATAAGCTTACCATCCTCTTTATCAGTTTCTCTGATAAGAGCGGGGTCAACCTTTGCTTTGTATCTGCCATACTGCTCAAGGTATTTTTCATCAACATGCGCAGTTTTTGCAATCTCGCTGATGTGCTTCATTTCGCAAGCCTGAGCAATTTCTATATCTGAAAGATAATCTGCCATATTAAATCTCCTGACATCGGTAATTATTTAAAGTATTTAACTGCTGCTTCAAACATTTTAATATCGTAATTGCCGGGAACATTCTTATAAAGGCCATCGCCAACACGCTCACTGTGACCCATCTTACCAAATACTCTGCCGTCAGGTGAGGTAATACCTTCAATAGCATACATTGAGTCGTTGGGGTTAAAGTGAACATCACTTGTAGCATTGCCTTCAAGGTCAACATACTGAGTAGCAATCTGACCATTTGCAGCAAGCTCCTTAATAAGCTCTTCGCTTGCAAGGAATCTGCCTTCGCCATGGCTGATGGGTACTGAGTAAATATCGTCAACATTTGTAAGTGCAAGCCAGGGGCTCTTGTTGGAAGCAATTCTTGTTCTTACAATTCTGCTCTGATGGCGTGCGATAGTATTGAATGTAAGGGTTGGGCAGTTTTCATCAGTATCAATAATCTTGCCGTAGGGAACAAGACCAAGCTTGATGAGTGCCTGGAAGCCATTACAGATACCGCACATAAGACCATCTCTGTTATCAAGAAGGTCAGTAACGCCTTCCTTGATAGCTGCATTACGGAAGAACGCAGTAATAAACTTACCTGAACCATCAGGCTCGTCACCGCCGGAGAAACCACCGGGGATGAATACCATCTGAGCTGTCTTAAGCTCCTCTGCAAATTTTTCAACGCTATCCTTGATGTGGTTTGCAGTAAGGTTCTTAATTACTATAATTTCGGGCTCTGCACCTGCATCTCTTACAGCCTTTGCTGAGTCAAATTCACAGTTAGTGCCGGGGAATGCAGGGATAAGAATCTTAGGCTTAGCAACCTTGATTGCGGGAGCAGCCCATGATGTAGCAACATTCTTGAAATTCTCCATAGGAGTCTTTCTGTCAGCAATATTACAGCTGTAAACGCTTTCAAGCTTATCTTCGTAGGTATCAAGCAGACCGCAGAGGCAAACCTCTTCGCCTGCATAAGTGATGTGTGCCTTATCAGTTGTGTAACCTATAGTAGCATCTGCATAGCTGTCATCAGCCATTTCAAGGATGAATGAAGCATAGCTATAGCCGAAGATATCATTGATTGAAAGCTTATCATTAAATTCAAAGCCGAGGCTGTTACCGAAGCACATCTTCATAATTGCCTCTGCAACACCACCCATACAAGGTGTGTAGCAGGCGGTAGCTTTGCCGCTTGTGAGAAGTGCATTTACTTCGTCGTAAAGCTTAAGAAGTGAAGCAGTAACGGGTAAGCCGTTTTCGTCCATTTCAGGCTTAAGCATAATTACTCTGCTGCCAGCCTTCTTAAATTCAGGTGAAACAATGCTCTTAACCTTTTCGGTTGTAACAGCAAATGAAACAAGGGTAGGAGGTACATCAAGGTCCTCAAATGAGCCACTCATTGAGTCCTTACCACCGATAGAGCCTATGCCAAGGTCCTTCTGTGCTTCAAATGCACCAAGAAGGGCTGCAAGGGGCTTGCCCCAACGCTTGCCATCCTTACCGGGATGCTCAAAATATTCCTGGAATGTAAGGTAAACATCCTCAAACTTTGCACCAGTAGCAATAAGCTTACTTACAGATTCAACTACTGCAAGGTAGGAGCCGTGATAGGGGCTCTGCTCTGTAATGAAGGGGTTGTAGCCCCAAGCCATAAGTGAGCAGTCATCAGTATGCTTCTTTTCTACAGAAATCTTCTGTACCATTGCCTGAATGGGAGTAAGCTGATTTTTACCACCGAAGGGCATAAGAACTGTGCCTGCACCGATTGTGGAGTCAAATCTTTCTGAAAGGCCTCTCTTTGAGCAGATGTTAAGGTCTGCTGCCATAGCCTTGATATTATCACTGAAGTTGCCTGTTACTTCCTTTTCAACCTTCTTTGAGGCAGCGGGAGTAATTGAAATGTGCTTATCAGCACCGTTTGAGTTAAGGAATTCACGGCTGATATCAACAATCTTGTTGCCGTTCCAGTTCATTGTAAGTCTGGGCTCTGCCTTAACCTCTGCTACAACACAAGCCTGAAGGTTTTCGCTGTCTGCAAGCTTAATAAATGCTTCAACATTCTCGGGCTCAATAACAACAGCCATTCTTTCCTGTGATTCGCTTATTGCAAGCTCTGTACCATCAAGACCTTCATACTTCTTGGGTACTGCGTTAAGGTTAATTTCAAGACCATCTGCAAGCTCACCGATAGCAACGGAAACACCGCCTGCACCAAAGTCGTTACAGCGCTTAATCATACGGGTTGCTTCACCATTACGGAAAAGACGCTGAAGCTTACGCTCCTCAGGAGCATTACCCTTCTGAACCTCTGCACCGCAGGTTTCAACAGAGTGTGCATTGTGTGCCTTTGATGAGCCGGTAGCACCGCCAATACCGTCACGGCCTGTTGAGCCACCAAGGAAGATAACTACATCGCCAGGTGCGGGTACCTCACGGCGTACGTTACAAGCAGGAGCAGCAGCAATTACTGCACCGATTTCCATTCTCTTTGCAGCATAGCCGGGGTGATAAATTTCGTCAACAATACCAGTAGCAAGACCAATCTGGTTACCATAGGATGAGTAACCTGCAGCTGCTGTGGTAACAATGCTTCTCTGAGGAAGCTTGCCGGGTATAGTTTCACTAACAGGCTTTAAGGGGTCTGCGGCACCTGTAACACGCATAGCGCCGTAAACATAAGAACGGCCTGAAAGGGGATCTCTGATAGCACCACCAATACAGGTTGCAGCACCACCGAAGGGCTCAATTTCTGTAGGATGGTTATGTGTTTCGTTCTTGAAGAGAAGAAGCCAGGGCTCTGTAACGCCATCAACATCTACGTCAATTTTAACTGTACATGCGTTGATTTCTTCGCTTTCATCAAGCTTATCAAGCTTGCCGTTTACCTTAAGATATTTAACTGCAACTGTTGCAAGGTCCATAAGGCAGATAGGCTTTGTTCTGCCAAGCTCTTTTCTTACATTGATGTAGTCCTCATAAGCCTTCTGAAGAAGCTCATCCTCAAACTTTACATCATCAATAACTGTAAGGAAGGTTGTGTGACGGCAGTGATCTGACCAGTAGGTATCAATCATTCTGATTTCAGTGATTGTTGGGTCACGATGCTCGCTCTTGAAATAATTCTGACAAAATTCAATGTCATCAGCGTCCATTGCAAGGCCGTAGTCTGCAACAAACTTTTCAAGACCTGCTCTGTCAAGCTCAATAAAGCCGTCAAGTGTAGCAACTGTTGTGGGAATTTCGTAATTAACCTTAAGAGTTTCGGGCTTTTCAAGTGAAGCCTCTCTTGCCTCAACAGGGTTAATAACATACTTTTTGATTTCAGCTACATCTGCGTCGCTGAGTGCGCCGTAAAGCTTATAAACCTTAGCGGAGCGGATAATGGGTCTGTCACCCTGAGAGATAATCTGAATACACTGTGCAGCGGAGTCTGCTCTCTGGTCAAACTGACCGGGAAGGTATTCTACTGCAAATGTAATGCTGTTATCTGCATCAATTTCTGATGTGGCAATGTCAAGCTGAGGCTCTGAAAATACAGTTTTAACTGCATAGTCAAAAAGCTCTTCAGTAATATTCTCTGCATCATAGCGGTTAAAAATTCTGATGTTTTCAAGATTTTTAATGCCAAGCAGAGTTTTTGCATCTGAAAGGAGAGCCTTAGCCTCGTTAGCAAGCTCACTTTTCTTTTCTACAAATATTCTGTATACCAATTTTATTTCCTCCCTGCTTTAAGTGCTTTTGCACCTATATCGTGGCGGTAAAATGCATTATCAAAGCTGATGTTTTCTACAAGCTTATAAGCCTTTGCAATAGCACCCTCGAGGGTGTCGTCGATGTCAGTAGCACCAAGCACTCTGCCACCGTTTGTAAGCAGCTTATCGCCATCAAGCTTTGCACCTGCAACATATACTTTATTGCTGATTTCCTCAGGAATTGTCATTTCAAAGCCCTTTTCGTAAGAAACGGGATAGCCCTTTGAAGCCATTACTACGCAGCAGGCATTCTTATCGCTGAATTTAACTTCAGTTTCAGCAAGAGTGCCATTTGTTGTAGCCTGCATAATTGTAAGCAGGTCGCTTTCAAGAAGGGGAAGTACAACCTGAGTTTCAGGGTCACCAAAACGGCAGTTATATTCAATAACCTTAGGGCCGTTTGGAGTAATCATAAGGCCGAAGTAAAGGCAGCCCTTAAAGGTGCGACCTTCTTTATTCATAGCATCAATAGTGGGCAGGAAAATCTTTTCCATACACTCTTTTGCAACAGCCTCTGTGTAGTAGGGGTTAGGAGCAATTGTACCCATACCGCCTGTGTTAAGGCCTGTATCATTATCACCTGCACGCTTGTGGTCCATAGATGAAATCATAGGCTTAACTGTTTTGCCATCTGTAAATGAAAGCACGGATACTTCAGGACCTGTAAGAAACTCCTCAATAACGATGTTGTCACCGCTCTTGCCAAATTTCTTTTCCTGCATCATCTCAACTACTGCCTGCTTTGCGTCTTCTCTTGTTTCTGCAATGATAACGCCCTTGCCAAGTGCAAGACCATCAGCCTTGATAACTGTGGGGATAGGAGCGGTGTCAAGATACTCAAGAGCCTTCTCCATATCGGAGAATACCTCGTAGGTAGCTGTTGGAATGCCGTATTTTTTCATAAGGTCCTTTGAGAAAACCTTACTGCCTTCAATAATTGCAGCCTTAGCCTCAGGACCAAAGCAGGGGATACCCTTCTTGTTAAGCTCATCAACACAGCCTAATACAAGGGGGTCATCAGGGGCAACTACCGCATAGTCAACATTTTCTTTTACAGCAAAGTCAACAATAGCAGGTATATCAGTTGCACCAATATTAACGCAGGTTGCATCCTTTGCCATACCGCCGTTACCGGGGAGGGCAAAGATTTCTGTAACCTCTTTGTTTTCTTTTATCTTTTTGATGATGGCGTGTTCTCTTCCGCCACCGCCTACAACTAAAATTTTCATTTTATCACCTTTATTTAATTAGTGGTGGAATAAACGCATACCTGTGAATGCCATAGCTATATCATACTTGTCACAGCATTCAATTACTAAATCATCACGGATTGAGCCACCGGGCTGAGCAATGTACTTAACACCGCTGCGATATGCTCTTTCAATGTTATCAAAGAAGGGGAAGAAAGCGTCTGAGCCAAGTGCAACATCATTCTTTGTTGCAAGGTAAGCCATCTGTTCTTCTCTTGTGAAGGGCTCAGGCTGTACTGTAAAGTACTTCTGCCATACGCCATCAGCACAAACATCCTCTTCGTTCTGATTGATGTAACCATCAATAACGTTATCTCTGTCAGGTCTTCTGATGTCATCTCTGAAGGGAAGGTTAAGTACCTTATCTGCCTGACGAAGGAACCATGTATCAGCCTTTGTGCCTGCAAGGCGTGTGCAGTGAATACGTGACTGCTGACCTGCGCCTACACCGATAGCCTGACCATCAACTGCATAGCAAACAGAGTTTGACTGTGTGTATTTAAGAGTGATGAGTGCAATGATTAAATCACGGATTGCTGTATCGGGGAGATTCTTATTAGCTGTTACAACATTTGAGAGAAGCTCTCTGTTAATTTCAAAGTTATTTCTGCCCTGTTCAAATGTAATGCCGAATACCTGCTTACGCTCAATAGCTTCAGGAACATAATCAGGGTCAATTTTAACGATATTGTATGTGCCCTTTCTCTTGCTTTTGAGTATTTCAAGTGCTTCAGGCTCATAACCGGGAGCGATAATACCGTCAGAAACCTCTCTCTGAATCATCTTTGCAGTAGTAACGTCACATACATCTGAAAGAGCTACCCAGTCACCGAATGAGCACATTCTGTCTGTACCTCTTGCTCTTGCATAAGCGCATGCAAGGGGAGAGTCGTCAAGGCCTTCAATATCATCAACAAAGCAAGCTTTTTTAAGTGTATCTGAAAGGGGAACACCTACTGCTGCTGATGTGGGGCTAACGTGCTTAAAGGATGTAACTGCAGGAAGACCAAGTGCCTCCTTAAGCTCCTTTACTAACTGCCATGAGTTGAATGCGTCAAGGAAGTTGATGTAACCGGGACGACCATTGAGAATTTCAATGGGAAGGTCCTCACCATTAGCCATAAAAATTTTAGAGGGCTTCTGGTTGGGGTTACAGCCATATTTAAGTTCAAATTCTTTCATTTTACTCACCCTTATTTATTCTTATTTATCATTCTGTTATCTTCGTTGCCTGTTGCAAGGTCTGTGTAACGAACATAAAGTGAAATTTTGTTGTCGCTGTCAAGTGCATTCCAGAGCTTGTTTGTAAACTCATCAATATCATCAGGAATAGCAACTCTTTCAGGCTCACCCTGGAATGTGGGAATGGGGTTGCCATCACATACGTATGTGTGAATGAAGTGACCCATACCTGCCTTTGAGGGGTATGCAAAGGTGTATCTTGCACAGTCTGAGCCCTCAAGGTCAATTGCCTTAAGTATGCTCATGTCATAAGTAAAGTCACCATTTGCAAAGGTAATCATACCGCTGATTCTGGGGGTCCAGTTAGGACCATCAGGCTCAAATTCTCTTGTAGCAAGAGCACCGCTGAATGTGCCACCTGCCTTAACGCCTTCATAAATTGTATCTGTCTGGTCACCGTTTGTTACGATGAGCTTATTGCCAAGCTTACGGATTGCAGCATAGATAATAAGGCTGGGGTCCTCTACCTTGCTTGCATCAAATGGCTCTGTGTAAACAGCGTCATTCTTTTCTGTAAAAATTCTGTTTCTGCTGTTTGCGCTTCTGCCCATAATAAAGTAAGCAGAAACTGCTTTTTTACCGTCTGCACTTTTACCAAGTACAATGCCTCTGCCTACATAGGAGTTACCCTCAATAAGCTCAGCTATATCGTTAATCTTGTAAATATCCATTATATTGTCCTCTTAATTATTTATGATTGAGTTGCAAATTTTTTCTACTGAGGCAGGCAGTATTTTCCACTCAGCCTCTACCATAACTCTTTTCTGAAGCACTTCAGGAGTGTCGCCCTCCTGCACCTCAACAGCCTTCTGCATTATAATTTTGCCACCATCGGGGATTTCGTTAACAAAGTGAACTGTAGCACCTGTTACCTTAACTCCCTTTGCGAGAGCTGCTTCGTGAACGTGAAGACCATAGAAGCCTTCACCACAGAAGGAGGGGATAAGTGATGGATGAACATTTATAATTCTGTCTGCAAAATGGCTTGTGAATTTCTCACTGAGAATTACCATAAAGCCTGCAAGCACAATTAAGTCTATGCCGTTGTTATCAAGCTCTGCTATGAGAGCATCCTCAAACAGAGAGGCTGATGTGTAATCCTTTTTGCTTATTACTTTGCTTTCAATTCCTGCATTAGCGGCACGCTCAAGAGCGTATGCGTTAGGGTTATTGGAGATAACAAGTGCAATTTCACCGCTGTTAATAATGCCGGATTTTGCTGCGTCAATAATAGCCTGAAGGTTAGTACCGCCACCTGAAACAAGTACGGCAACTTTTGCTTTATTATTATTCATGTTTTTTCTCCTCTTTGAAAAGAGTCATTGCGCATAAGAGTATTGCACCAATTGCATTGCCGAGTATTACTGTCCATATAAAACCAAAGGCTTTTAATGAAACAATACCTGAGGCGGCAAAATAAAACATATCTGCAATTGAATGCTCAAAACCACTCAGAATAAAAACGGGAATGCAGAAAAGAATACCGAGTGGGGTTTTCTTGTCTCTGTAAATGCTTACTGCAAGGTACATAAGGCAACCGCACATAACAGAACGTATTAAAGTTGAGTAAAAGCTTTGCTGCAGCTTTAATTCGCAAACTGATTTGGCGTTTTCCCAAATTTCCGGCATAGCGTTTGAAATAAGGTATCCACATACTACTGTGCCTATAAGATTGCCAAGCAAGCCAAGCAGTAAAATTGATATTTCGTCTTTACCGCATTTTTCGGGTAAATAACCAACCTTGCCTGTGAAAAGGGAATAGCCCTTCCAGCAGATGCAGAGCAGTGCTACTGAGAAAAATACAGCCCCTGCATATTTGTTGTCGCATTTAAGAAAAACAGAGCCACCTATCGAAATAAGTATTCCTGCGGAAATACCGTTTATAATTCTTTTAAGTGTCAGCATATTGTAATTTTATCCTCAGATTCAATGATTTCACCAATTACATAAGCGTCTTCGCCGTTAGCCTTGAGTATTTCAAGAGCCTTGTCCTTATCTTCGGGAGCTACAACAATGCTCATACCAACGCCCATGTTAAAGGTGTTGAACATATCTCTCTCGCTGATGTTACCGGTTTTTGCAAGAAGCTCAAAGATGGGAAGCACCTTAACGGCTGCTCTTTCAACCTTTGCACCAAGACCATCAGGAATGCTTCTGGGAATATTCTCATAGAAGCCACCACCGGTAATGTGTGAGATACCCTTAACCTTAACCTGCTCAAGAAGGGCAAGTACAGGCTTAACATAAATCTTTGTAGGAGTAAGAAGAGTTTCGCCGATTGATTTGCCACCAAGCTCTGCAACAGGGCTCTTGATATCAGCATTCTCTACATCAAAAACTTTTCTTACAAGTGAGAAACCATTTGAGTGTACACCACTTGAGGGGAGAGCGATAATGATATCGCCAGCCTTCATGGTTTTGTTATCAATAATTTTGTCCTTATCAACTACACCTGTTGTGTAGCCTGCAAGGTCGTACTCATCTACGGGGTAGAAGCCAGGCATTTCTGCAGTTTCACCACCGATAAGGGCTGCACCGCTCTGTACACAGCCTTCGCAAACACCCTTAACTATATCAGCAATCTTCTCAGGATAGTTTTTGCCACAGGCAATATAATCAAGGAAGAAGAGGGGCTTTGCACCGCAGCAGATAACGTCGTTTACGCACATAGCTACGCAGTCGATACCAACTGTATCGTGCTTATCCATAAGGAAAGCAATTTTAAGCTTTGTACCAACGCCATCTGTACCGCTTACAAGTACAGGCTTGTTGATGCCTTCAAGGTCAAGCTCAAAGCAACCGCCGAAGCCACCGATATCATCACAAACACCTTTTACCTTAGTCTTTGCGATATGTTCTTTCATAAGTTCAACAGACTTGTAGCCAGCTGTAATATCAACACCAGCTGCTGCATAGCTGTCTGATTTAGACTGCATATTCATAATTTATTATTCCTTTCCGCTCCAGCAATAAGTGCAGAGTTCATCTTCGTCTATGCCTATGGCTTCAATAATGCCTTTAAGGCTCTGGAATTCAAGTGAGGCAAAGTGGAATTTATCGCAGATTGTCTGACGCATCTTTTTGCCTCTTTCGGTACTGCCGTCACAGTACTCATCAATATGCTTAAGACCTTCTTCACCCTCAAGCTCATAGATAGTAGCTCTTGTAATAAGCTCCATATCACTTGTAGCTCTTGAGAAGTTAAGGTATTTACAGCCGAACATAAGGGGAGGGCAGGCAGAACGCATGTGAACGCTCTTTGCACCGTTGCTGTATAAAAATTCAACTGTTTCTCTGAGCTGAGTGCCTCTTACTATGGAGTCATCAACAAAGAGAAGGTCTTTACCTTCAATTAAGTCTTTAACAGGTACCTGCTTCATCTTTGCAACTGTATTTCTGTCATTCTGAGTGGTAGGCATAAAGCTGCGAAGCCAGGTCTGAGTGTATTTGATAAATGGTCTTGCAAAGGGAATATGGCTCTGATTTGCATAGCCGATTGCATGGGGAGTACCTGAATCGGGAACACCGCCAACATAGTCAAGCTGTGGAAGAGTGCCGTTTTCTGCATCATTACGGGCAATGATTGCACCGTTTACATTACGCATAACCTCTACGTTTACACCTTCGTAGGTTGATGTGGGGTAACCGTAGTAGCTCCAGAGGAAAGCACAAATGCGCTTCTTTTTGCCGGGAGCATTAAGCTGAGTAATTGTTTCAGCGTCAAACTCTACTGTTTCGCCGGGGCCAAGCTCCTTGCAAACCTCATAGCCAAGCTTTTCAAATGAGAAGCTTTCAAATGCGGCACAGTAGCCGTCTTCTCTTTTGCCTATGATAATTGGCAGTCTGCCAAATTTATCCCTTGCTGCAATAATTGTACCCTTATCTGTGAGGATGAGAATTGAGGCTGTGCCTTCAATCTGCTCCTGAGCATATTTAATGCCCTCTGCAAATGTTGTTTTCTGAGCCATGAGAGCTGCAATAAGGTCAGCTGAGTTTACCTCACCGCCTGTCATTGCTCCGAATGTGCCACCGCTTGCGGAAAGGCACTTATCAATAAGCTGCTGCTTATTGTTGATTATACCTATGGTTGCTATTGCAAAGCTGCCAAGGTTAGAACGGATAAGAAGGGGCTGAGGGTCTGTATCGTTGATACAGCCTATGGAAGCATTTCCCTCCATCTCCTTGAAAACCTTTTCGAATTTTGTACGGAAAGGTGTATTTTTTATATTGTGAATTTCTCTCTGAAGACCAACGTTGGGTGAGTATGCTGCCATACCGCCTGTTTTGGTGCCCAGATGTGAGTGATAGTCTGTGCCAAAGAAAACATCTGATAATGCATCAGATTTGCTTACTACGCCAAAAAAACCGCCCATATTAGTTCTCCTTCCTTAGAACTAATCAGCCTGAAAGTTGATTAGCCAAAAATTCTCTTCATCATTTCATCGTAGCCCTTTGTTACATCACCAAGGTCACGACGGAAACGATCCTTATCAAGCTTTTCATTTGTTTCTGCATCCCAGAAACGGCATGTGTCAGGAGAAATTTCGTCAGCAAGAACGATTGTGCCGTCTGCTGTCTTACCAAACTCAAGCTTAAAGTCAACAAGCTTAACACCGATGTTAAGGAAGAATGCCTTAAGGAATTCGTTAATCTTGAATGCCATAGCCTTGATTTCTTCAATTTCTTCTCTTGTAGCTACACCAAGTGCGATTGCATGGTAAGCGTTCATAAGGGGATCGTGAAGGTCATCATTCTTGTATGAGAACTCAATTGTGGGCTCTGCAAATACAATGCCTTCCTCTACGCCGAATCTCTTTGCAAAAGAACCAGCAGAGATGTTACGGATAATTACTTCAAGGGGAACGATTGAAACCTTCTTAACGATTGCTTCACGGTCGTTGATTTCCTCTACGAAGTGAGTGGGAACGCCTTCCTTCTCAAGCTGAGCCATAAGATAGTTGCTCATACGATTGTTAACAACACCCTTGCCTGTGATGGTGCCCTTCTTGAGACCATCGAATGCTGTTGCATCGTCCTTGTAGGATACGATAACAAGGTTATCATCCTCTGTTGCAAATACCTTCTTTGCCTTGCCTTCATAAAGCTGAGTTGTCTTTTCCATTTTTGTTACCTCCAAGTATGTCAAAAATATTATTAGCGAATTTAATTATTTGTTGAACTGAGCAGAGATTTTCTTATCCTTCTCAAGTACAACTGCTGCATCACTTGCTCTCTTTGCGTCAAGCTTTGCTGCCAGGTCTTTATCTTCTACTGCAATAATCTGTGCACAAAGTAAAGCGGCATTGGCACCTCCGTTAATTGCAACAGTAGCTACAGGTATACCTGTGGGCATCTGAACTGTTGAGTAGAGGGCGTCAACGCCGTCAAGTGTATTTGATTTGCAGGGAATACCGATTACGGGGAGAGTAGTGTTTGCTGCGATTGCTCCGGCAAGGTGTGCAGCCATGCCTGCAGCTGCAATAATTGCACCAAATCCGTTCTCTCTTGCAGAGAGTGCAAAATCTCTTGCTTCAACGGGTGTACGGTGTGCGGAGTATACATGTACCTCGTAGGGGATTTCAAGGGTGTCGAGCATAGCAGTAGCCTTCTCAATGATAGGAAGATCGCTGTCGCTGCCCATTACGATACCAACTTTTTTCATCTTTATTACCTCCATTAAAAATCAAAAAGGGCACACTACCTCAAAGAAAAAAGAGTAGTGCGCCCAGACGGTCGGCTTAAATCTCGTTCGCAGTTCCTCTGTGGTGCTCCACATTTATCCGTCAGTCGCAACGAACGCTATTTTTTACAATGTGAGTATATCATTTTTATTATATAAAAGTCAACGAAAACAAAGCCCAAAAAATAAATACTACTTTTTATACAATAAGGGGTATAAATCTATGATTATTATTGACAAATTACACACACGTTATTGCCAGATTTCAGTATGCTGAAGTGCAAATCTGAAGCTATAAATCATAGCCCCTAAAATTGACTGCGAGTAAAAGAAAATACACCCACAGTTTTAACTGTGAGTGTATTAAAACTTAGCTGTTTAATCAGTCAAGCTTAGCGCTGAGATAGTTGTCATAGAAATCCTTAACGCCATCATAGAAATCCTGCTCTGTGCCGTCATTCTTCATGATGTAGTCAGCCATCTTTTCGCTTTCGCTTGTGTGGAAAATTTCTTCCTCATGGATATCGTTTTCCTTAAGCTTATCAATGCTCTTGCCGTCTCTTTCTGAGCCACGAGCAAGCATTCTGTTGTAACGAACCATATCGTCAGAAACAACAACGTCTACAAGTACAAACTTATCGCCAAATGCCTTCTTGAATACTTCGATATCTGAAGGGGGACGAATACCTGATACAAGGAAGTTAGGAGCGTCGCTCTCCTTAATCTTCTTAACAATCATTTCGGGGAAGAAGGTCTGACCGTTAGCTGTCATATACTTCTTTGATGTAGCGTGAAGGTTGTCTCTTGTAAGCTCAAGACCGTCTGCTGCTGCAAGCTCACGAACAACATCACCGATAGAAATCATGGGGAAATCATAAGTTTTGGCAACGTACTCAAGGAAAAAGTCCTTACCAGTACCGTTCTTGCCAACTGCTGCTAATACCATTGGATTATACCTCCGTTTATAAATTTTACTTTTGTAACTATAACAATATATCACATATTTTCAAAATATACAAGTGGTTTGCCCAAGAATGCCGAAAACCGAAGCCACAAGGACTTCGGTTCCCGACTTTTCATATTATGGAGAGATAAAGAGGATGTCAAATCTAATGCTCTGTGGAGTAGAGCATTTATACCAGAAAAGTATCCAGTATCTCTTAGATAAACAAAAAAAGACGTTCACGCAGATTTACTGCATGAACGCCCTTGCTCATCTGATTGAATATTAGCACTTTTATAAAAATCTGTCAAGTATATTTTTAGTATATTTTTACAAAAATTTTCAAATATGTTGTAAAATGTGCAATATAAAAATTAAAGTGAAAAAGTGAAATTCCTGCCCTTTTCAGAGCAGGAATTGTTTTTATTCAACTGTAACTGTGCCGTCTTCCTCAACAGTAATTTTCATGCCATCTTTAACATAGCTTAAAAACTCATCGCCAAGGCAATCAACAGTAACCATAGGCTTTTCTGTCCATACTGCAGAGAGAACTGCACCTGCTGCAGCAAGGGAGTCAATATGCTCACTGAAAAGCATGCAGGAGGGTGCCTTGCCTAAAGCGTTTGCGCAGTAAAGTACCATACCGCCTGTGGTTGAGCCTATAGTCTGGGGAAGGCAAAGTGCCTTGTTAAGCATAGGCTTTCTGTATAAATCAGCATTGTTCTGGTCGTCACATTCGGTCTGCTTATATTTGCTGCCAAGAATGGGAATTTCGCCAAACTGAAGTGCGCCCTGGAATGAAGCAAGGGTATTGAATCCACCGTGAGAAACAAGAGCCTCAGCCTCACATTTACCTGCAACAACAGGTCTGCCTTTAAACTGTTTCATATTACTTTACCTCCTTTGTGATTATGTCAAGAATCTCGTCACTTGTGTAGTAACGGGAGGTAGTGTATGTACGGAGCTTATTTGAGTTTGTAATAACATTCTTCTTTTTGCAAAGAGGGTTATTCATATACATAAGGGGGCAGATGTAGCTGAGTACAACACCTGTATCAGCAAGCTCTTTTGCCTTTGCTGTTTTTTCAAATGCTTCCTTTACACCAGGAGCAGCAGTAAATACTGTAGGTACAGAAACCTTTTTAAGACCATTCTTTTTAAGGCCTGCAACTACATTATCTGTCCACTCATTAAGCTGTGCAAGTGAAAGGTGAGGGCAGCCTACAAAGCAAAGCTCAGGTGCTGCATTCTTATCCTTCCACATAACGGGGTAATTATTTTTAACTCTTTCAAGCTCAGCATCATCAATTACGTAAACCTTAGCACCTTCTGCGATAATGTCTTCGCCAGCTTCCTTAGCTTCAGGTGTAAGGTCAGCAATGTGATAAAGACCAACAGCACCGTTTGATGCAGTAGCTGCACCGAAGTCTTTAAGATATGCGCATACGTCATCAGTAAGCTCTGTGCCAAGCCATTTATTCATACCCTTAACATAAGGTACATCCTCCATTACCTTCATACCGATAGCGGAGCCAAGCACCTGTGCCTCAGGCTTTTTAGTGGTATTTACTTCAATAATCCATGTAGCCTTTCTGCCCTCGTCTGTAAGCAGACCAAAATAGGGTACATAGCCGATAATAGAGCCAAAAAGCTCAATAATGCCGGAGTTTCTGTTACACTTTGCACCAAGTACAGAGTTAGCATATACAACTGCTGAGGATTCAGCCCAGGAGAGGATATCACCCTTATTGGGCTTATTGCCTACTTCATCCATATAGCAGGTACAGGTGTAGCTGTTTTTGTCTATAAGACCAAGCTTATTAAGCTGAGCATCATAGTTATCCTGCATAGAGTACATAAGCTTTGTGAAAACAATGTTATCAAGTAAGCCCTTTGGTACATTGGGGTCAAGGGGCTTAGGGTCAACAGAAAATTTCTGACCACTGAGTGCGCCACCTGCTATAAGCTGGTCCATAAGGTCATAAACAGGCTTCATAACCTTTAAGCCAAAGCTTGTAACAAGGTGACCCTTTTCGCTTGTAACGGGTACCATTTTTTCGGCACCAAAGGCATCGCCATACATAACAAGGGTCTTCATAACCTTTGCCATAGTTTCGCCTTTTGAGCCGTTGAGCAGGGCTAACTGCTCATCTGTGAGCTGCATTTTGTAATCCATAGCAATATCCTCCTGTTAAATTTATTTGTCATAATATATTATCAAATATTTTAATAATATTTATTTCATATTACTTATACTGCGTTCCTTCTTGGGAATAATGTATTTTGTGAAAAGCATAAACATGGGAATAAGTTCAAGTCTGCCGGCTAACATATCAAATGAGAGTACGATTTTACTTAAAACGGAAAACTCACTGAAGTTGCCTGTAGGACCAATATTACCAAAAGCAGGACCTACGTTATTCATACAGGTTACTACTGAGCCTATTGTTTCAAGCAGAGTGTTACCCTTCCATGTATCAATTGATATTACAAATACGGAAGCTGCCATAACTACCATATAAATTGCAAGGTATGCGGTAATGCTCTGTACAACTGCTTCATCAACAGGCTTACCCTGAAGCTTTACTGTTTCAATGCTTCGTGGGTTAAAAGCCTTTTTAACGCTTCTTAAACCGCTCTTAACAAGCACGGTAATACGTGATACCTTAAGACCACCACCGGTAGAGCCTGCGCAGGAGCCTATAAACATAAGCAGGAAAAGAGTTGCCTTTGAGAGGGTACTCCATTTTTCAAAGTCAGTAGATGAAAAACCTGTGGTAGAAATAATTGATGCTACCTGGAAAAATGCTGTTCTGAGTGAATCAAGAAAATGATGCTTTGTAAGTGTTAAATCTACTGTGATAATAGTTACTGCAACGGCAATAATGCCTAAGTACCAATGAACCTCTTCGTCTTTAAGAGCCTCTTTAATGCGACCTCTTGTAAGCAGGTAATAAACGTTGAAGTTTATACCAAAAAGAAGCATAAATACTGTAATAACTATTTCAATGTATGCACTGCCATAGCCTTCAATACTGTTATTAAGTGCGCAGAAGCCGCCTGTGCCTGCTGTTGCGAAGGCGTTTGTAACGCTGTCAAACCAGGGCATACCGCCAACTCTGAGCAGTATAACCAAGGCAAATGTCATAGCACAGTACATAGCGTATAAAATACGTGCTGAGGCGGTCAGCTTACTTACAAGCTTACCTACTACGGGGCCGGGGGATTCAGCTCTCATAACATGCATTACAGAGCCTTCTGTTTTGGGAATGATTGCAATAACAAATACAAGTATACCCATACCGCCTATAAAGTGAGTAAATGCACGCCAGAATAATATACTCTTAGGCAGATGCTCAATCTCAGTAAGTATGGTTGAGCCTGTGGTTGTAAAGCCGGAAACAGTTTCAAAAAATGCGTCTATATAGTTGGGTATTGCTCCGCTTAAGCAGAAGGGGAGTGCACCGAAGCCGGACATAAGTACCCATGTAAGTGCTACAAGGAAGTAGCCGTCTTTTGCATAGAATGATTCTCTTTCGGGTTTATTAAGCTTGAATAAGGCACCAACTATGGAAACTGCTGCCATACTTATTGCAAAGGCAATAACCACTCTTATATTCTCTCTGTAACATATAGACATTACAAAGGGAATAATCATAAGCACTGCTTCTATAAGCAGAATGATGCCAAGCTGATTAAATATCTTTTTATAGTTCAAAATAATTCACCTTAAGCTTTAAGCAAAAATGTCGTGCAGGTCATCAAGGATTCTGCCTGCGGTTACTACAATAACTCTGTCGCCACCCACCATAGCAGTATCACCATCGGGGAATATGATTTTACCGTTACGGATGATTGCAACTATAAGCAGGTCAGGAAGTATTTCAAGCTGCTTAAATGGTATATTCTCATAGCTTGCATCGTATGGAACGGAAAATTCAATAGCTTCAACATTGCCACCAACAAGCTTATAAAGAGCGTGAATTTCAGATTTATCAGCTGAATTCTGAAGCGCTCTTACGTCACGGGTAACAATGGAGCTTGCTATAAGCTGAGGGGAAATTACGGTTTCAAGACCAAGGTCTGTGAGTATGGAGTAGGAGTGCCTGTCAACCTTAGTTATAACCTTGTTAAGGTATTTTGAGTAGGCGTAAAGAGATACAATTATGTTCTCTTCATCAATGCCTGTAAGGGCAACAAGGGCGTCCTGATTAGCAAGGTTAAGCTCATCAAGCAGGTTCTGGTCAGTACCATCACCGCATATAACAGTAACATCTGAAAGGGCTGATGTAAGCTGATGACATCTCTCCTCATCAGAGTCTATAAGCTTAATGTTACGATCAGTTTCTGAAAGAAGCTTTGCAAGGTAAAGACCTATTCTGCCGCCGCCTACTATCATAACATTACGGATTTTCTTTTTATAAATTCCGATGGCTCTCATGAAAGCGGTAATTTCGTTTCGTGAGCCTGTAATGCTGATGGAGTCCTTTTGCTGAAGTACAAAATCACCAGAGGGAATAGTAACGCTGTTTTGCCTTTGAACTGCGCAGATAAGCACCTTCTGCTTGAATTTCTTTCTTACCTCAAACACGGGCATATTGTGAAGAGGATTGCCCTCAGGTATTACTATTTTTGCAATTTCAAGACGTCCGCTTGAGAAGGAGTCTACACTTGCGGCAGAGGGGAAGCGGATAATTCTTGCAATTTCATTGGCTGTTTCAAATTCGGGGTTTACAATAGTGTTAATACCGATTTTTTTCATTAAGAAATCACGCTGCTTTGAGTAGTCCGGATTTCTTACTCTTGCAATGGTGTGTACTGTGCCAAGATTTTTTGCAAAGGTACAGCAAAGAATATTAAGCTCATCAGATGCTGTGGCGGCAATAAGAAGCTTAGCCTTTTTTGCGCCTGCCTCCTCAAGTATTTCAACTGTTGCACCATTACCGCAGATACCCATTACATCGTAGGTATCTACTATGTTGGTAATAACTGAGCTTTTAATATCAATTGCAACAATGTCGTGGCCTTCTTTGGCAAGCTGAGCGGTAAGTGTGGAGCCGAGCTTACCCTGACCTACAATAATTATATACATAGCGTTATCCTTTCGCTGATTTATTTATTTTCAGCATTTGCTTTTTCGCTTTCAATCCTCTTCCATTCTTTGATTAAGAAAACAAGGGGAATAATAATCATAATTGCTACAACAGCAGCAGCAAGGAAGATGTGGGGTGGGGGTACATTTACTACCTCACCATAGTCGTTTGTATAGGTTTTAAGAGCAAACTGCTCTGTAACCGCTGAGCCGATAGCAGGGCCTATAATCATTGGTATCATAACGCCAAAAATCATTCTTATACCCTGGAATGAGCCTGCTTTGTCTTCTGGAGTAAAGTCACGGATTGCGGCTGAAAGCAGTATGGAGATAAGACCATAGCCTGCAATAAATACAATAGCGCATACGCCGAAGACCGCTAAGGTTTTTGCAAAGTAAACTGCAATAAGACCTACTACAAGAAACAGTACAGAGGGTATTGCGTACCTTGCACGTCCCTTTTTATCCATACGGTCGCCCATTATTACTGCACCTGCAATTACGCCGCCTACTACAAGCACTGCAACTATTGCAAAAACGGGAGTAATATTGAGAGAGCCTAAATCAAGACCAATCTGATGCTGTACATAGATGAATAAATAGGGGAAGAAAACCTGAACTGCAATAGAGTAAATGCAGAAGCTTAAAAGTGAAAGGTAAAGGCCTCTGTTTTCTCTTACCACCTGAGGTCTGAAACCATAGATAAGTGCCTCGGTAAATTTTGTATCCTTTTTCTCACCATTGAGGCTGTCCTTTATGGTGAACATACCAATTAAACCACAAACGGAAACAAGTATACCAAGACCAAGGAAGCAGGCAGGGTAGCCAAACTGTGTGGCACATACACCAAAGGCAACTGTAACTATTACAAGTGCAAGCACAGGCAATGTTGCAAGCACACCCTCAGTCCTTGCTCTGTTTTCATCTACGGTAATATCTGTTATCCAGGCATTAAAGGCAGCGTCATTACTTGTAGAGCCCATAAAGGTCATTACACAGTCCATAATAATAACTATTGAAACTGTTGCACTCAGGGCTGCAACTGCATCCATACCTAAAAGCCTGCCTACATTTTCACGGGAGATAAGGGCAAACGCCATAACTGTAATGCCCCAGAGAATATAACCGCCGCTTATAAATATTTTTCGTTTACCTACCTTGTCGCTGAGGGTGCCCATAAGCAACGTTGTAAGCACTGCAGCTACTGATGATGCGGCAACCATCCTTGAAATATCCTGAGAGTTGCCACCTATTTCGTTAAATAAAAAGGTGTTGAAGTAGTTGTTTTCAACTGCCCAGGCAACCTGACCCATAAATCCGAAAAGCAAAATATTCAGCATGGTAAGCTTGCCTAATTTTACGCTCTTTCCCATAGTAATTCTCCCTTTATCCAAGCAGAATTTTTATAATTAAACTTATAATTACAATTCCCGCAATTATACCGAGTGTGCGGAATATATGATGTAAGCCTATGCTCTGCCTGTCAGATATTCTTTTCATAATCGGACCAAGGCTTTCACATTTAAGGCCAAATTCTTTGAATCTTTTAAGCTCCTGAGTAAATTTATCAGGGCTTTCTTCTTTTATTTCAACATATCTTACACAGCTTCTGCAGCCATCTGTATAGCACCTGAAGCCTGCAGTTTTGTGTTGTGCCATAAATATGCCGTCCACATAACCGCTGAAATCATTAAGATGGTCGTGACCAAAGAAGGCGGCTTTTACATTGCCCTGCTTTTTCCAGCTTTCAAACTGTCCGTTGTTAATATCGGGTGAGCAGGGGCCTTCACCTACATAATCTGCGGTATTTTCTTTACCAACATACCACGTGTTTTGGTGAGAGCCGTAGCCTCTTACTGCAAAGGGCATTTCATACCATTTTGCTTTTCTCAAAAGCTCATATTCCTCAGGCACGGGGATATGCTGAAAGATATATGCGGGTAAATTTTTATCGTTATTCTTTTCAAACCATTCTATCTGGTCTGTGTGAACGTAATCATAATAGGATTTTTCTTTATCCTCATAAAGATTGTTACTATCTAAAAACCACAGGCATGCTTTTGGTGTTTTACCATCTTTATCATAAACATACTCAAAAAAATCTGCTTTGCCGTCTACACCATCAGGGCGCATTAAAAGCCCTTCAATTTCGCTGCATACTCTGATGATATCCTCATCACAGCCTGCATCATGCTCGTGGTTACCCATAATATATGCAACAGGTATGTTTCGCTTAAAGGCGGGTGCGCAGATATCTTTAACTCCCTGCTTGAATTCCTCAGGATTTTCTTTGCAGATACTGCTGTGATAAACATCACCAAGCAGCACACATAAATCAGGTTTATAATAGTCTAAAGATGCTGTCATCAGCTTCTGCATATCCTTAAAACGTGGGCTTGTTTTATAGTCTTTATACTCATGCAGGTCGCCAAAAAGCAGCATACCAAACCTGCCATCACCATTAAATTTAAGCATTTAACCACACCTTGCGCAATTTTACATCTTATATTATATATATTATTTTATAATTTTGTCAATAAAAATGTTGTTTATAGGAAAGTTATGTGGTAACATTTACATGGAAGCACAGTTTCATTTTCAGTAAGGAGAATTTGAGAATGCTTATCAGGTTTATCTGCCTTCTTTTATCATTTATGCAGGTGCTGTCTTTCAAGGTAGTGAGCATAGGTAAAAGTCAGGCAATAGGTGTAAATAAATACAAGGAATATCAGACCTTTGAGGGCTTTGGCACATCCTCTGCATGGTGGAGCCAGAATATTGAGGATGAAAAGCTTGCCCGTGAAATTGCAAGGCTGCTATACGATAAAGAAACAGGTCTTGGGCTTAAAACCTACCGCTTCAATGTAGGCGCAGGTGAGGCAGACAGAGAAGACAGCCGTATAGTTTATCCATCAAGGCAGACTCACAGCTTCTATTATTACAACGAAGAAACGAAGCAATGGGAGTATGATTTCACCCGTGATGAAAATGCGGTAAGAATGATGGATTTTGCTCTTGAGTATGGTGCTGAGGAGATTATTCTTTTCTGCAATTCACCCCATTACAGTATGTGTGCAAATGGTCACGCCTCAGGTGGATTTGAAAAGAAGGAAAACAACCTGCCTGAAGAAAACTATCAGGCGTTTGTGGATTACCTGCTCACTATTGCAGACCACTTTGTGGAGGAGGGCTACCCGATTAAAGCAATTTCACCCATCAATGAGCCACAATGGGACTGGGGCGGTGATTGGGTATCGCAGGAGGATTGCCACTATGATGTGGAGCAATGTGTAAAGCTGCTTGAGCTTTTTGCCACCACAATGAAAGCAAGGGGCTGTAAGTACGAATTAAGAATGCCTGAAAGCGGTGAGCTTTCAGAGCCCTACTATGACTATATTGATAAGGTGCTTGAAAGCGAAATACTAAGAGATTACTGCAGTTATTATTCAGGTCACAGCTACTGGATGGATTTCAGAATACCTGAGAAAACCGCAACAGGCAATAAATTCAAAGAGCAGTATCCCGGTATTAAGCTTGAGATGAGTGAATGGTGTGAATTACCGCTGACTCTGGATAACAACAGTATTGACAGCGGTATATATATGGCAAATGTAATTATTCAGGACCTTAAATATCTTGGTGCTGTTTCCTGGTGCAGCTGGACTGCTGTAAATGGAGATGGCCTTATGGATATAGATAACGGCAATCTTAAATTATTCAACAGGTATAATGCTTATATGCACTTTTCAAGGTTTATTAAGCCCGGTGCAGTAAGAATAGATACCATGAATAATAAAGAGGACACCCAGATTGAGTCCGTTGCATTCAAGGACGGCGACAGTATAATCCTTGTGCTTGTAAATAATGCAGGGGATTCACAAAAAATTGAATTTTCAGGTATGAGCGGTAAATACGAAATGTATCTTTCAGATGCCACCCATAACTGTGAAAAATATCAAACCGGCTCAATGCTTCTGAGCCACGAAATGCCCCCGAGAAGTATAGAAACTATTATAGTGAGGTAATTGTTATGAGTAAAACTTACAAGGTTGGTTTAATTGGTTGCGGCGGTATCGCAAAGGCAGCACACATTCCCGCATATCTGCTTGAAAAAAGAGCAGAGGTTGTTGCAGTCTGCGATATAAGACCCGAAAGGGCAGAGTTTGCCCGCAGCAAATTCTTTAAGAACGCAAAAACATACACAGACTATAAAGAGTTACTTAAAAACGAAGAGGTAGATTACGTTGATATCTGCACACCTAACTACCTTCACTCAATTATCGCAGTAGATGCCCTTAATGCAGGCAAGCATGTCCTTTGCGAAAAGCCTGATGCAGTAAGCGTTGAGGAAGCACTTAAAATGAAGGCAGCTGCTGATGCTAACGGCAAGCGCCTTATGGTTATAAGAAATAACCGTTATATGGACTCTTCTAAAAAAGTTAAAGCACTTGCAGACGAAGGCTATTTTGGCGACTTTTATGCAGGCAGATGTGGCTGGGTAAGACGCAGAGGTATCCCCGGTAAGGGTGGCTGGTTTACCACTAAAGAGCAGAGCGGTGGCGGTCCTCTTATTGACCTTGGTGTACACATGATTGACCTTGCTATTTACTTTATGGGTAACCCCAAGCCTGTAGCTGTAAGCGGTAATACATTCTGCAAGTTTGCAAATGCAGACGATTCAGACTCCGTACATTCAAAGTTTGGTGACAGAGTTGAAGGCGGCACCTTTGATGTTGAAGATTTAGCAATGGGCTTTATCAGATTTGATAATGGTGCAGTGCTTCAGATTGAATTTTCATGGGCTTCAAATATTAAAAAAGAGTATCGTTTTGTTGAGCTTCGTGGTGAAAAGGCAGGCGTTTCATGGACTGACGGCATTGCAGAGCTTCACTATGAAAAGAATGGCAAAATGAAGAATGAAAAGGTTAAGGCAAACATTGTCAAGCTGCCTCATAAGGAGAATATTTCTCACTTTATTGATGTGCTTAACGGCGAAGCAGACCCAATCTTTGTACCTGAGCAGGGCATTGATATGATTAAAATTCTTTCTGCAATTTATGAGTCAGCAAAAACAGGAAGGGAAGTTATCCTTTAATTTATGCCCCGTAAAATCAGTTACCTCATTACTGAGGAAGAGAATAACATTAAAATCGGCATAGTGCTGAAATATAAAAAGGGCTTTTCAGAAAGGCTTATCCGCTCATTAAAAACCACGGAGGAGGGCATAACCCTTAATGGTGTACATGCCCGCACTATTGATTTAGTGCATAC
>JAKSQR010000090.1 GCA_024404065.1 Clostridia bacterium
GAAAGGTCGCAAAGCTCAGTAACATCCATACCATAGCCTTCAGACTTGATTCTTACAATGTTTTCGTCATTTTTTGCTGCTACTGCAATAGCATCAAGGTCTACACCACCTGCAAGCACCTTGCCGTGGTTGTGGTCTGTGTGGTTACCACCAATTTCGGTTCTGCCAGGAGCGGAAAAAACTGATACCTCACGGTCACCGCCGTAAATCTCATCAAACTCAGTTGATACTCTGATGTATCTTGCCTTCTGAGCCTCTATATCCTCTGCCTTATAGATAGGGGCAAAAGCGGCATCATATTTGCCTGCTTTAATATTTTCTCTGAGAAGTGAATTTTTAATCATTTTATTTCCTTCCTTTCTTTAGAGCCTTTATTGTTAGTTTTGTTTTTATTTTCTGATGCGTTCAGAGCCTTCTTCTGTAATTGCTCTTCAAGCCTTTGCTGATGGCGGATTTCCTGCTTCTTTTTCTGAATTTTTCTTTTGTTAATCCAATCTGTAACCCATTCAACGGCGGTCCATATACCATTAGCTCCAATAAAGCTCATACCAGTTAAATAGGTAAGTACGATTATGGGGATAAGGAAGCCTGCTCCGAGAGGGTCAAATACATTACTACCTGCAACGGAGAAGGAGATAAGCCTTGGCATAAAGCCAAGCATTGAAAGGCCTAAAAACTTCCAGTAACCAAAATCTATGGAGCCATAAGCGGATGAAATAACATTGATGGGTGTGCCGGGCACTATTCTTAAAGCTACAAGCAGTGCATGGTTGCCCTTGCCGTCCGTTTCAATGGCATTTCGTATGGTGTCACTTTTTCTGAGCCTTTTCCACATAAAGCCTGGTCCAAACTTTTTGCCCCAGAAATACTTTATGGAGAAAAGTAAAAACATACCAAATAAATTGAGTGGTATGGAAATATACAGCTTACCGGGGAAGCAGAAAGCTGAAATAGCACAGACTGTAGTGGTAAAATAAACAGGTATAAAGGTTTTACCAATAAACAGCATAATTATTACGGCTATAATTTCCCAGGTTATTCCTAATTCCTTAACGCCCATTTCAAGAGCATTCTGATACTCTATAAGCTTCAGCTTTATCAGGTCATAGGATGCCCACAGGTTTCTGAAAAATGGAACATTCTTTGATAAAAGCACAAGCGTGAGTGCTAAGGAAATAAGTATCAGGATAAAGCCACCGGGGAACAGCCACTTTTTCTTGAATTTTCGTTTTTTCAAAACAATCCACCTTTTATCGCAAAATAACGCAATATATAAATTATTATATATAAAAGCAAGTGAAATATCAATCTTTTTATTTAAAAAGCGAAAATAATAAGTGAAAATCACAAATATCTGTGCTATAATAATCCACAGGAGATGATTAGTATGAAAATTGTAATACTTGATGGCTATGCTGAAAACCCCGGTGACCTTTCATGGGACTGGCTTTCAGAGTATGGCGAATACACTGTTTATGACCGCACCCCTGCAGATAAAATACTTGAGAGGGCAGAGGGCTGTGAGGTCGTTATAACAAATAAAACACCCCTTCCCAAAGAGGTGCTTGAAAAGCTTACTGAGCTCAAATATGTAGGCCTGCTCTCAACAGGCTATAATGTAGTGGATTGGGAGTATTGCAAGAGCAAAAATATCCCTGTTTCAAATATACCTTCCTACTCTACTGAGGCTGTGGCACAGTGCGTATTTGCCCACATTTTGGAGCATACAAACGCAGTTAAAAAGCACAGCGATTCTGTACATAGTGGCGATTGGTCACGCAGCGCAGATTTCTGCTATCAGGTAGCACCTCTTATGGAGCTTAACGGCAAAACAATGGGCATTATCGGCTTTGGTAAAATCGGCAAGGCAGTGGCAGATTTAGCCCTTGCATTTGGTATGAAGGTGCTTGCAAATACAAACCATCCTGCACCTTATAAAAGTGTGGAATTTGCGGCAAAAGACGAGATTGCAGAGAAGGCAGATTTCATCTCATTCCATTGCCCATTGACCCCTGAAACAACAGGTATGGTAAATGCAGATTTTCTTTCAAAAATGAAGAAAAATGCCGTTGTTATCAATACCTCCCGTGGCCCTGTAATTGACGAAAATGCCCTTGCTGACGCCCTTAAAAACGGCACAATCGCAGGCGCAGGTCTTGACGTAATGTGCGTTGAACCACCTAAGGCAGATAACCCCTTATTCGGGCTTGATAATATTACAATTACACCCCATATTGCATGGGCAGGTTTTGAGACAAGAGAAAGACTTATGGGCATCTGTAAGGATAACCTTAAAGCTTATGCAGAGGGCAACCCTCAGAATGTAGTTTACTGATAAATATGAGCATAATTAAAGCCGCAGAAGTTTTATTCTGCGGCTGATTTTTTATTTTATTATTTCTGCCTTCCAGGGGAATACAAAGGTTTTGCCAGCCTCAAGAGAAACAATTTCTCTCTTAACTGAGATGTCTTTATTTTCAACAGGATTATCGTTAATACCATGCCATGGCTCAATGCACACATAAGGTGCGCCGGGCTTTGCCCATATACCAAGCACAGGGCAGTCACCAAAGGTGAATTCCACTTCGTTTTCGCCCTTTATGCGTAATTTTTTGCTCTGCATACCAGAGAGGATAAGTGCATCAGGCTCAAAGATTTCCTTTGTGATTTCAATAGTGCTTTCGTTGTTGAGAAGGGGGAATTTCTCAGGCATAAGCATATTTGTTTTATCAATTCTTTCAGTGCAGATTGTTTCGGGCTTTTCAAACTCAATAATATCACCAACCTTGCAGTTGAAGGCAGGGTGAGCGCCGATTGAAAAATACATTGTCTTATCAGACTTATTCTCAACAGTAAGAGTGTTAATAATTGCGTTGCCCTCAAGCTCAAAGGTTGCTGTAAGTAAAAATTCCCAAGGGTATTTTTCCATAGTTTCTTCGCTGTCCTGAAGGGTGAAAACAGCCTTGTTGCCACTGCATTCCTTCATATTGAAAAGCATTTTTCTTGCAAAGCCGTGCTTAGGCATATTGTAGGCTTTGCCGTTATATAAAAATCTGTCAGAATTAAGCTGACCGATTACGGGGAAAAGGATAGGTGCCTGACCATACCACCATTCAGGTATGCCCTGCCACATATACTCCTTACCATTCTGCTTAGATTTAAGTGAGTGAAGCTCTGCACCCATATCATTTATCTCACAGGTGAGATACTCATTTTCAATTTTATAGTACATTTTTAATCCTCCATAAGAATTATTTGCTATTTAATTTTACAATTCTTACGCCGTAAAGTCAACCACTGAAAGCAAGGCTATAATTAACAGTATGTTCACTATTTTATATTGATTTTTACAGGCAAAATGTATATAATATAAGAGCATGGGTTACTGCGTGACCCGACTAACTATGATAAGAGGTAATAAAAATGTCTGGCTATAATGAATTTTCAGGCGTATATTCCCTTCTTCTCACCCCCTTCAATGAGGACAGAAGTGTTGATTACAAAGCATACGAGGAATATGTTCAGTGGCAGGCTGCATTTGGTCCACAGCATCTTTTTGCAAACTGCGGTTCATCTGAGATGACACAGCTCACCTTTGAAGAAAGAATTAAACTTGCAGGCCTTGCTGTTAAAAATTCAGCAGGTGTACCTGTTTATGCTACTGCTAACCTTCAGGCAGAGCAGGATAAAGAAATTGAAGAGATTAAGGCACTTGAGCAGCAGGGCGTAGCAGGTCTTGTATTTGTTACTAAAGGTATGTGCGATAAGCCTGAGGAGCAGTATGAGTACCTATCAAAGCTTGCTACCTATACAGAGCTTCCCGTTGTGCTTTACGAATTTCCCGGTATGAAACCTCATCTTATGGATGTAGAGGTTTATGGCAGGCTTGTTGCAACAGGCAGATTCAAAGGTATTAAGGATACCACCTGCACCATGGCAGATATCAATAAAAAAATTGCTGTTCAGGGCGAAAGTAATGTTCTTCAGGCAAATATCCCCCTTCTTTATGATGCCTACGAAAGTGGTGCAAGGGGCGTAGTAGCAACACCCACCACCTGCGGTACAGATTTATTTGTAAAGATGTGGGATGAATGGGTTAAGGGCGATAAGGAAGCCGCTGAAAAGACATATTTCCAGATTATAAACCTTGATAACGCAATAGATTCAGGCTTTATGGCAAGTGCAAAGTACCTTTGCAAGTGCAGAGGTGTTAATATGAATTGGTACACAAGATGCGGTCATCAGCTCAGCGAAGCAAGGATGAGAAGCATTGAAGCCTATGTAGATTGGGCTACCTCAGAAGGAATTTTGAAGAGATAATCATTTAAGTGAGGATTATATGAAAAAATTAAGCGCTAATGTGTGTGCTTTTACCCATGAGGGCAGAGTACGCAAAGAGAATGAAGATAACTACAGCCTTAACGGCAAGCATACAGGCAGTGAAGGCGGCATCAAAAAGGGTGCAGCTTATGTGCAGAAGGTTTCAGAGCCCTTCCATCTTTCAGTTTGTGATGGTATGGGTGGCGAAAGCCATGGCGAATTAGCCTCATCCATAGCCGTTTCCACAATAGTTGAAAATGCACAGAAGGTTTACGACAGCGGTGATGATTTTGCCTATGCAATCTCTACACTTCTTGATGAAGCCAATACAAAAATCTGCAGTGAAATCAGCCGTGTAGGCAAGCGTATGGGTACAACCCTTGCAGCAGTTTATGCAGTAAAGGGCAAGCTTATCTGCACAAGCCTTGGCGATACAAGAATTTACCATTTCCACAATGGCATTCTTCAGCAGGCAAGCTTTGACCACACCCACGCACAGGGCATTATAGATTCAGGTGCTGTTTCTGCAGACGAAATAAGCACTATTCCTGACGCAAAAAGGCTTACAAAGCACCTTGGCGTGCTTCCCGGTGAGGGCTCACTTCAGCCCAACATCAGCGTAATTGATGATGTTGATAATGGTGATGTAATTCTTTTATGCTCAGATGGTCTTACCGATATGCTTTCCGATGACGACATCTCATCAATAGTTGCCAGCGCTGATACACCTCAGGATGTTACCAGCAAGCTTGCTAAAATGGCACTTGAAAGAGGCGGCAAGGATAACTTAACAGTTTTGGTTGCATTTATGGAAACTGAAGATAACGCAGTTTTTGCACCAATCGCAAAGGCTATGGTAGGCGGTAAAGCTCCCGATTATGAGGAGGAATACCGTGAATCTTACGGCACAGCAGAGGCTGCAGAGGGTCAGTCACCCTACGTTAATGCGGATGCAACAGCCTACGAAAAGCCCGTTGATAAAAAGAAAATTCTCACCATTGTTGGTATAGCAGTAGGCGTACTTTTAGTGCTTGCAGTAGCAGTGCTTATCATTGTTCAGGCAAAGAAAAATGGCGCTAAAAATGAAACTACAACCACATCACTTGATGATTATTATGGAGCTTACACCACAGTTGAGCCCACAGCAAGTGTAACACTTGAAACAAGCACAACCGAGGAGGTTACATTACCTTCAGACGAAAGCTCAACAGACGATTCATCAACTGATAATTCAAGTGTTTTCCCCAATACTACAATACCCACCAAAAAGAATTACGGCTCAGGTGAGGGCATAGTAACAAAGAAACCAACCACCAATACAACTAAGAGACCTTCAAGCACAGGCAATGGTGGTAACAACACAACAGCAACCACAAAGAATAATGATACCTCCTCAGGTACAACAGCATCTACATCAGCTACTACCACCGAAGATACCACAAGAGAAAAAGACATAAATGGTGGCGGCAATGGTGCTACCAGACCTCCCCAGACACAGGCAACAGAGGCAACTCAGGCACCTACTGATGCTCCTCAGTCATCAAATGAAGCCCCTGAAGATGCACAATAATTTCATAAATATAAAAGCCACTGACTAAAATCAGTGGCTTAATTTTTGCTTATTTTTTAATTTTATCCCAGTATGCTTTGGCAGCCTGCTCCATTTTATTGTCGCCATATTCATAATATTTACGGTTTTTAATGGCATCAGGCAGATACTGCTGTTTTACCCAATGGTTTTCAAAATCGTGAGCATATTTATAAAACTGCCCTTTATTCTGATTATCCTCACCATCATAGTGCATATTCTGAAGCTGACGGGGCACAGGACCTGTGCGACCATTCTGTACATCCTGCATTGCGGCATTTATAGCATCGTGACCGCTGTTTGATTTAGGGCTTGTGCATACAAGTATAACCGCATCAGCAAGGGGAAGCCTTGCCTCAGGCAGACCAACAGCCTGAGCAATATCCACAGCAGCCTTTACTATAGGGATAATCTGAGGGTAAGCAAGACCTACATCCTCACAGGCACACACCATAAGCCGGCGGCAGGCAGAGGGTAAATCTCCTGCTTCAAGCAGCCTTGCAAGGTAATGAATTGCTGCGTCAGGGTCAGAGCCTCTCATAGATTTCTGATAGGCTGAAATAATATCATAATGCTCATCAGAGTCCTTATCATATCGCAT
>JAKSQR010000091.1 GCA_024404065.1 Clostridia bacterium
AATATTGTAGGTGCATTTTACCAGCCCAAGGCAGTGCTTATTGATGTAAATGTGCTTAAATCCCTGCCTCAGAGGCAGATTGCAAACGGTCTTGCAGAGGCTATAAAGGCTGCAGTTATTGCAGACCCTGAGCTTTTTGAAATATTTGAAAACGGCAATGTAGAAGAAAATCTTGAGCTTATTATTTACAAGAGCCTTGATTTCAAGCGCAAGGTAGTAGAGGAAGACGAAAAGGAAATGGGTCTTCGCAAAATCCTCAATTTCGGTCACACCATAGGTCACGGCATTGAGAGTGAGGAGCTTATAAACGGTCTTTACCACGGTGAGTGCGTATCACTCGGTATGATACCCATGTGCAGTGAGGATGTAAGAGCAAGGCTTATTCCCATCTTAGAGAAGGTAGGTCTTCCCACCTCAATTAAATTTGATGAGGAAAAGGTGGCTTCAGCAATCAGCCACGATAAAAAGAGCGCAGGTGCATTTGTAAACGCAGTTGTTACAGATAAAATCGGCACCTGTCAGATTGTAAAAATGGAAGTTAAAGAGCTTATTGAAAGAGCAAAAATGGTAAATCACGATTGATGAGGTGATTTTATGAAAAACAGTTATGGCAGCAGCGTAAGTGTTACACTTTTCGGTGAAAGTCACGGCCCCGAAATCGGCATAGTAATTGACGGACTTGCACCGGGAATTGAAATTGATAAAAACTACATAGATAAAAAGCTGAGCCTCAGAAGACCTCAGGGCAAAATTTCCACCGCAAGGCAGGAAGCAGATGAGTACAGAATAGTAAGCGGTGCATTTGAGGGCAAAACCACAGGCACAGCCCTTACAATACTTATCCCTAATCAGGATACCCGCTCAAAGGATTACTCAGCTACCAAGGATTTAGCAAGACCCGGTCACGCAGATTTTACTGCTGATGAGAAATACCACGGCTGTCAGGATTACAGAGGCGGCGGACATTTCAGCGGTCGCATTACTGCCCCCGTTGTAGCAGCAGGCGCAATCTGCCAGCAGATTCTTGAGAAGAAGGGCATAGTAGTTGCCACTCACATAAAGAGCATTGCAGGTATAGAGGATAAATCCTTTAACCCTCTTTGCCCCGAAACAGAGGGTCTCGGCGATAAATATTTTGCAGTGCTTGATGAGAGCAAAGAGGCAGAGATGACCTTAGCTATTGAAAAGGCTGCAGAGGAGATGAATAGCGTAGGCGGCACTCTTGAAACCGCAGTTACAGGTCTTCCCGCAGGCTTAGGTGAGCCTTGGTTTGACAGCGTTGAAAGTATGCTCTCCCACGCAATTTTTGGCATACCCGCAGTTAAGGGCATAGAGTTTGGTATGGGCTTCGGCTTTGCAGATATGAAGGGCTCAGAGGCTAACGACAACTACCGCATGGAAAATGGCAGAGTAGTAACCGCTACAAACAACAATGGCGGTATCAATGGCGGTATCACAAATGGTATGCCCGTAATTTTCAAAACAGCAATTAAGCCTACACCATCCATTGCAATGGCGCAGGATACAATAGATTTCAAAAAGAAAGAAAATGCCGTTATAGAGCTTAAGGGCAGGCACGACCCCTGCATTGTGCATAGGGCAAGGGCAGTAGTTGATGCAATAACCGCTATTGTTTTATGTGATATGCTTGCACAGCGCTTCGGCACAGATTACCTCAGATAAAAAGGAAGATTAAAAATGATTTATGGCTGTATAGGTGAGCATCTGCCTCACTCATTCTCAAAGGAGATTCACAACAGAATAGGTGATTATGACTATATACTTCACGAAATCCCTATGGGTCAGCTTGATGCCTTTATGGAGAAGAAGGATTTTAAGGCCATAAATGTTACTATACCCTATAAGCAGGATGTTATACCTCACCTTTATTTTGTAAGCGAAAAGGCAAAAAGCATAGGTGCAGTAAATACTATCGTAAACAAAGACGGCAAGCTTTATGGCTACAATACCGACTTTGCAGGTATGACAGATTTAATAAACCGTATAGGCATAAGCCTTGAAAATAAAAAGGTGCTTATACTTGGCACAGGCGGCACATCAAAAACTGCAAACGCAGTTGCCCACAGCATGAATGCAAAAGAGGTTATTACTGTAAGCCGTCAGAAAACCGAAAAGTTTATTGATTACGAAGAGGCAGTTACAAAGCATACTGATGCAGAGATTATTATAAACACCACACCCTGCGGTATGTACCCAAATACTGATGGCTGCCCCATTGATATTTCACTTTTCCCTTCTCTTGAGGGCTGCGTAGACGCAATTTACAACCCACTTCGCACCAATTTTATTTCTCAGGCAAAGGCAAGGGGAATAAAGGCAGAGGGCGGCTTATATATGCTTGTAGCACAGGCAGTAAGAGCCTACGAGTTTTTCTTTGATACAGTAGCTGAGGAAGGCCTTACAGATAAAATTTATGACGGTCTTTCAGCAGAGAAAGAAAACATAGTGCTTACAGGTATGCCCGGCAGCGGCAAAAGCACAATAGGCAAAATCCTTGCAGAGAAGCTCAACAGACAGTTTATGGATACTGATGAGCTTATAGTTAAAAATGCAGGTATGCCTATTACCGAGATTTTTGCGCAGTATGGCGAAAAGCACTTCAGAGACCTTGAAACTGAGGCAATCAGAGAGGCTTCAAAATATTCAAATGCAATTATTGCAACAGGCGGCGGAGCAATACTCAGGGATGAGAATGTTTATCTGCTTAAAATGAATGGCAAAATCTACTTCCTTGACAGAAGCCTTGAAAAGCTGCTGCCTACCGATGACCGACCCCTTGCAAAGGACAGGGAAGCAATAACCCAGAGATATAATGAGAGAATTGACCGCTACAACGAAACAGCGGACGAAAAGGTAAATTCAGATGTACCTGCCCCTGAGGTTGCGGCAGATATTGAAAGAAGGCACATAAAATGAAATTACTTGTAATGAATGGTCCTAATCTTAATATGCTCGGCATAAGAGAGCCCAGCATTTATGGTAAAGAGGATTATAACTACCTTTGCGAAATGATTAAAAACCATTGCAAAGAGAATGATATAGAGGTTGAGCTTTACCAGAGCAACCACGAGGGCGACCTTGTAGATAAAATTCAGGCTGCCTACGGCAACACAGATGGTATTGTAATTAACCCCGGTGCATACACCCACACAAGTGTAGCACTTTTAGATGCAGTTAAAACCGTTGCAATTCCAACCGTTGAGGTGCATATCAGCGACCCTGACACCCGTGAGGAATTCAGAAAAACAAGCTATATAAGACTTGGCTGTGTAAACACAATTAAAGGTCACGGTCTTAAGGGCTATGTGGAGGCAATTGACTTCCTTAAAGAATATTTAAGCAAATAACAGGTAAACAATATGACAGTTACAATTTCACCCTGTAACCCTCAGGGTAAAATAAATGTACCACCCTCAAAGAGTGATGCCCATAGGCTCCTTGTGTGTGCAGGTCTCAGCGAAGGTGAAAGCAAAATTGAAAATATTGCCCTCTCAAACGATATTAAGGCTACCTTAGGCTGCCTTGAGAATATGGGCGCTCAGTGGCGTGAGTGCGAGGGCGGCATTATCATAAAAGGTACAGACCCACGAAAGGCAGATGTAAAAAGTATATTCTGCAACGAGTGTGGCACTACCATAAGATTTTTTATCCCTCTTTGCCTTCTTAATGAAAGCGAAACCACAGTAACGGGTAGTGAGAAATTACTTACAAGACCCCTTACAGTTTATGAGGAAATCTGCAAAGAGCAGGGCATTTACTTTAATAATGACGGTAAAAAAATCACACTTAAAGGCAAGCTTAATGCAGGGGAGTATGTAGTAAAAGGTAACATCAGCAGCCAGTTTATTTCAGGCTTACTTTTCGCACTCCCATTGCTTGATGGCGACAGCACCATTAAAATTCTGCCCCCATTTGAGTCACGCCCCTATGTGGATATGACCCTTTCGGTATTAAAGCTTGCAGGCATTCAGGTTGAGCATAAAAACGAGCTTGAGTTTTACATAAAGGGCAACCAATCCTACAAGCCCTTTAACCGCAGAGTTGAAGGTGACTGGAGCAACGGCGCATTCCCTGAGGCACTTAGTGCTATGGGTTATGGTGTAGAAACAACAGGTCTTCGTGATGACAGCCTGCAGGGTGATAAAATCTGCCGTGAGCATTTCAAGGCTCTTAAAGCGGGCACACCCACCATAGATTTATCCGATTGCCCGGACCTTGCCCCCATACTTTTTGCCTTTGCAGGTATGAATAACGGCGCCCATTTCACAGGCACCGCAAGGCTTAAAATAAAGGAGAGCGACAGGGTAGGGGAAATGTCAGAGGAGCTTATTAAATTTGGCATTGAGCTTACAGATAACGAAAACAGCGTAGATGTAAAAGGCGGAGTATTTAACCCTCCCACAGAAATATTAAAGGGTCATAACGACCACCGCATTGTAATGACTATGGCAGTAATGCTGACTAAAACAGGCGGCACAATTGAAGGGGCAGAGGCAGTAAACAAAAGCTACCCTGATTTCTTCAGAGATTTAGAAAGTATAGGAGTGAAGCTGACTTATGGAACTTGATAAAAACTTAAATATACTCATAGTTGGTCTTGGCCTTATGGGAGGCTCCTATGCAAGGGCTCTCACCTCAAAGGGCTACAAGGTAAAGGCCATAGATACAAACCAGAAATCAATAGATTTCGCCCTCCAGAATAAGTTTATAATTGACGGCTCATCAGAGGTTAATACAGATATGGTTTCAGAGTCTGATTTAATCATATTTGCAGTTTACCCACATGCTTTTATCCCATGGATTGAGCAGTACAAGGATTACATCAAAAAGGGCGCAATCATCACCGACGTTACAGGTGTTAAATCCTGCGTTGTTTATGATGTACAGCGCATTTTAGGCGACAGAGCAGAGTTTGTAGCCGCCCACCCAATGGCAGGTAAAGAAACCTCAGGCGTTGAGAGCAGTGACGAATCCATTTTTGAAAACGCAAACTACATTGTAGTGCCCACTGATGTAAACACCTTTGAGGCTATTGAAACCATAAAGGCAATCGGTCAGACACTCGGCTTTGCACGTATCTCATCACTGCCACCCAAGGCACACGATGAAATGATAGGCTTTGTTTCACAGCTTACCCACTGCATAGCCGTATGCCTTATGACCTGCTCAAAGAGTGAGCATCTTGTGGATTACACAGGTGACTCCTTCAGAGACCTTACAAGAATTGCCCGCATAAATGAGAATATGTGGAGCGAGCTTTTCCTGCTTAATAAAGAGGCACTCTTAAAGCAGATGAAAACCTTTATGAACGAAATGGAAAACTTTTACACTCTGCTTGAGAATGAAGATGTGGAAGCTATGAAGGATAAAATGAGGCTTTCCACCGAGCGCAGAGAGTTATTTAATAAACCAGCAAAAGGAGAATAATTATTATGAATATGGATTTTGAAAAGAAGCTTACAATTCCTCAGGAAACTAAGGAAATGTACCCCCTTGAAGCTTCACTTGCAAAAATTGTTGCAGAGAGAAATGCTGAAATTGCAAAGATTTTCAGCGGCGAAAGCGATAAGCTTGCCCTCATTATCGGCCCCTGCTCAGCAGACAGAGAGGATAGCGTAATTGACTACATCTCAAGGCTTCGTGAGGTGCAGGAAAAGGTTAAGGATAAGATTGTAATCATCCCCCGTATTTACACAGGTAAGCCCCGTACAACAGGCTCAGGCTACAAGGGTATGCTCCATAACCCCGACCCCGAAGGCCATTCAGATTTATTCAAGGGCATTATCGCTATCAGAGAGCTTCACATGAAGGCTCTTAAGGAAACAGGCTTTAACTGTGCAGACGAAATGCTCTACCCCGATAACTACAAGTACCTTGATGATATACTTGCTTATGTTGCAATCGGTGCCCGCTCAGTAGAGAATCAGGAGCACAGACTTACCGCATCAGGCATTGAAGTGCCCGTAGGTATGAAGAATCCCACAGGCGGCGACCTTTCTGTTATGATGAATGCTATCTATGCAGGTCAGCACCCCCACACCTTCATTTACAGAGGCTGGCAGGCACACTCAAAGGGCAACCCCCTTACACACGCAATTCTTCGTGGTTACAATGATAAGCACGGCAAGAGCCTGCCTAACTACCACTTTGAGGATATCAGAGATGTTGCAAACCTTTACGCAGCAAATAAGGACCTTGTAAATCCCGCAGTAATTATTGATACAAACCACGCAAACAGCGGCAAGGACCCCTTCCAGCAGTTAAGAATTGCCAAGGAGGTTATGCTTAACAGACAGTACAGCGAGGATGTTAAGACCGTAGTTAAGGGCTTCATGACCGAGAGCTACATTGAGGACGGTAACCAGAAAATCGGTGACGGCGTTTACGGCAAATCCATCACAGACGCCTGCATCGGCTGGGCAAAAACCGAAGAGCTCATCTACACAATCGCAGA
>JAKSQR010000092.1 GCA_024404065.1 Clostridia bacterium
CTATCTCAATATACTTACCTACAAATTCTTTTACCTTGCCGAAGTATTTTTCGGGGTCTTTGTAGGCGGAAACTGCGTGGAGGGCGCCCTCAATGGTGAGCATTTCCTTATCCTGTGCGCCGCAGGCTTCATAGAGTGGCTCCATCATATAGTAGGGTACGAAGGTATCCTTATCACCGTGGATAAATAATGTAGGAGTTTTGGAGTGAACTATTGCCTTGATGGGTGATGCCTCTCTGAAGGGGAAGTTGCCACGATGGAAGGAGATTATATTAACAGCCTCTACTATTGGACCGCCTGCAATGTGGAACATCTCCTCTGCCTGGCTGCAGAATTCCTCCCATGCGGAGGTATAACCGCAATCCTCAACTGCCACCTTAACGTTTTCGGGGATTTTTTCGCCTGTTACCATCATTGTGGTTGCGGCACCCATTGAAACGCCGTGAATTACAATCTCAGCATCGGGGTTAAGCTCTATTACATAATCAAGCCAGTCAAGTACAATGAATCTGTCATAGAAGCTCATGGATGTATATCTGCCCTTATCCATACCGTGACCTACAAGGATAGGTACGCATACATTAAAGCCCCACTCAAGGTACTGCCTTATCTGCCTTACCATAGTTTTGGGGGTATCTGTGTAGCCGTGTACAACCATTGCCCACTTATTTGTTTTTTCCTCTGCAAAGTAAACCTTAGCGTAGGAATCACGCTGCATTCTCCTGCTCCAGATAACTGTATGAGCCATTGGGTGGTCATCATACCACTGGTCATCCTCGTGCTTTAAGGTGCATTCATCCCAGAATTTCTGCTTTTCGGGGTTTACAAAAAGCCCTTTTCTCTTGATGAAATTCTTAACATCAATGTTTACAAAAGCCTCATAGGCTATTTCGCCTATTGCAAGGTATGCAACGCCTGCACCCAGGGCAATTTTGCCTGCTGTTTTAACTAACTTTTTCATAGTTATTCCCCTTTCAGAAGAAATTTTTCTATTGCTGCACCAACTCCACCCTCTTTATTTGTAAGGGTGATATAATCTGCCACGTCAAAAAGCTCCGGCTGTGAGTTTGCCATTGCAATGCCCATACCTGCCTTGCGCAGCATATTTTTATCATTATCTCCGTCACCGAAGGCCATTGAATTACCCTGTGGTATGCCCATAAGCTCCAAAAGGCTCAGCATACCATCTGCCTTGTTGTTACCCTTAACGGTAATGTCATAATAGTGACCGAATTTATAGTAGGTAATATCCTCCTTATAGGATATAAGCTCCTCCTCAGGGAATGAGCGGGCTACTGCAAGCACCTGTATGGGGTCATCCCCTCTTTTACGCATAAAATCTGCATAATCTGTAACAGGTATTTCAATATCAGCTTTTTTGCGACCTCTGCCAACTGCATTGTAGCTGTGGTTAAAGCCTTCAAAAACAAACCAATACTCCTTGCTGTCAAAAAGCCTTTTGGCAAGCTTTTCAATTACATCCTCCGGCATAAAGGAGGTGCGTATAAGCTCACCCTGAAGCATTAAGGCGGTGCCGTTACCGCTTACTACCCCGTCAACCTCTATCTGGTCAAAAATCTTCTGGGGTATGTTGCCGTAGGACCTGCCCGTATTTATAAACACCTTGTGACCTAATTCACGGGCTTTCCTTAAAGCAACTATATTACGCTCAGGTATTACCTGATTTTCAACTGTAAGGGTGCCGTCTATATCAAGAAACAACGCAAAGGGTGTCATTATGCCTCAACCTTATGGAATGTCTTTTTACCTGACTTAACGATAATTGCCTTCTCAGCAAGGCTCTCTTTAGTGTATGAAGCGTAGGTATCAAGCACCTTTTCGCCATCAACAGAAATACACTTATCAGTTTTAACAAGCTTTACAGCCTTACCCATTGAGGGTGAGATGCCTGTTTTAACAAGGATTTCTACAATATTGATTTTGCCGTCTGTAAAGTCATCATCAGTAAGCTTTGTGGTGGGCATATTAGCTGTGTCACCGCCGCCACCGAAAAGTGCTCTTGCGGCAGACTGTGCCTTCTCAGCCTCTTCCTCGCCGTGTACAAGCTTTGTAAGCTCATAAGCAAGAATTTCCTTAGCCTTATTAAGCTGTGCGCCTTCCCACTTATCCATAGCGTCAATCTCCTCAAGAGGAAGGAAGGTAAGCATACGGATGCACTTGAGTACATCTGCGTCACCTACATTACGCCAATACTGATAGAAATCGTAGGGTGAGGTCTTCTCAGGGTCAAGCCATACAGCACCTGAAACTGTTTTACCCATCTTTTTGCCTTCTGAGTTAAGAAGGAGGGTAATTGTCATTGCCTGTGCCTTTGCGTCAGCCTCTTCAAGACCAAGCTTTTTACGGATAAGCTCACGACCACCGAGCATATTGCTCCACTGGTCGTCACCGCCAAACTGAAGGTTACAGCCGTATTTATTGTAGAGCACGTAGAAGTCGTAGCTCTGAAGAATCATATAGTTAAACTCAAGGAAGGAAAGACCCTTTTCCATTCTCTGCTTGTAGCACTCTGCACGAAGCATATTATTAACTGAGAAGTAGGGACCTACCTCACGGAGAAGCTCAATGTAGTTAAGGTCAAGAATCCAATCAGCATTATTAACCATGAGAGCCTTGCCCTCAGAGAAGTCAATAAATCTGCTCATCTGCTTTTTGAAGCATTCGCAGTTGTGCTGAATTGTTTCAGGTGTAAGCATTTTACGCATATCGCTCTTGCCTGAGGGGTCACCAATCATACCTGTGCCGCCGCCGATAAGTGCAATAGGCTTGTTGCCTGCCATCTGAAGCCTTTTCATAAGGCAAAGTGCCATAAAGTGACCTACGTGAAGTGAATCAGCGGTAGGGTCAAAGCCGATATAGAAGGTAGCTTTACCATTATTAACAAGGTCTCTGATTTTTTCCTCGTCTGTTACCTGTGCTATAAGTCCACGTGCCTGGAGTTCTTCGTAAATACCCATTTTAATACATTCCTTTCGGGCAATAAATTATCCATTTTATTTTATATTATATAAAGTGGTTTGTCAACAATGCCGCCCCTGATTTTTAAGTTTATTATGGAATTTTCCCTTTAATTCTTTACAAATTTACATCCCTTTTTTTGTTAAATATTCGCATATATTTTTACCTGTTAAAATGATAAGATAAGCTTGTATGATTGTGTACTTGGTACACTATGCAAAAATTAAACCGAAATGAGGTAAACCCTATGCTTCTTGACAGCATTCTTGCAAAAATCTTTTATAAGCTTTTCTTAGTATTTTTCTCAGTTTACATTGCAGCAAACGGCGCACCTGCCACCCCCTCACAGGATAATGTGATTAAGGCAAGTGATGATGCAGTTGCTTCATTTGTAATTATAGCAGACCCTCAGCTTGGCTCTCTGCTGCCTGAGAGATATTCACTTTTCCAGTCCGCTGTTAAGGATATTAAGGCAAGTGAAGGTCTTGACGCTATTGTATGCCTTGGTGATATGGCTGAGAATGGCCTTGCTCTTGAGTATCAGCTTTATTATGACCAGCTTTCAGATTACGACATTCACTGGCTGGGCTGCGAGGGTAACCACGATATAAGACTGCGTGCATATTCACAGAGCACAAAGCGTTTTGGCACATGGCTTAACACCATGAATAAGAGTGACGAAGCACCTACCGATACCTTCCACTACACCACTGATGTAAACGGCGTTAAGTTTATTATAATGGGCTCTGACAGAACAGAATTTGAAGAGAATTACCTTAGCCCTGAGCAGCTTAACTGGGTTGATAAGGAGCTTCAGGCACAGGGCGGCGAGCCTACCTTTGTAATAGTACATCAGCCCCTTAAGAATACAAACGGTCTCCCCGACGCATGGGGCAGCGCAATTAAATCTGCAGGCTCAATCGGTAAGCAGAGCGATGAGCTTCAGGCAATACTTGATAAGTATGATAATGTTTACCTTGTAACAGGTCACGAGCATAGCGCATTTGAGGAGAATTACTACTACGAAAAGGTTGGTAACATCAACTCTATAAATGTTCCCTCACTTACAGTAAATAAGGGTCAGACCTACGTTGTAGAGGTATTTGAGGATAGCGTTCAGTTTAAGGCAAGAAACCTTGTTACAGGTCAGTGGCTTCCTCAGTATGATGTAATAATTCCTATTGCTCAGTAATTATAAATTCGGGAGATAATTATGAAAAAATCCGTTTTTAAGGCAGTTTCTCTTTTACTTGCTTTTTCCCTTCTGGTTTGTGTATTTACACCTGCCTTTGCAGAGAGCAGCAAGGATGAAACTCCCTTCAGAATAAGCGTTAGTGTAAATGGTGATACCGGCACACAGCGTGGCTTTACCTGGTACACAAAGGATAATACCGATTCACTTATTGAAATTAACTGCGAAAATGCAAAAATCACATATAAAGATGTAACCGAGTGGCAGGGTAACTACTGCCATCAGGCTGTTGTAGCAGGTCTTACCCCCGGCGAAACCTACGAATACACAGTAGGCAGCAAGGCTGTGCAGAGTGACAAGGGTACATTCACTACCGACAATAAAGACAGTGAAGTTAATTTTATTGCTATTGCTGATGTACAGGCAAGCAGTGAAGAGAATTTTATGAAGGGTCTTGATACTCTCCTTGCTGCAGAGGAAACTATGCCCGATGCTGATTTCACAGTAAATCTTGGCGACTTTACAAATGAAAGCGACAATACCGAGTGGGACACCTACGATAAGGTATTTGGCACAGCTAATATGGATTACACCATTGCCCCTGTTGCAGGCAACCATGACGGCTTTAACAGACCTTACTGGTTTAACAATATGTTCTGCCTTGACACTACCGAGAGTGTACAGGTTAAGAATGGTGTAAACTACAGCTTTGATTACGGCAACTGCCACATTGCTGTGCTTAACACAAACGATATGATGTCAGTAACCCTTGCACAGATGAAGTGGCTTAAAAATGATATGAATGGCACCGATAAGGATTGGAAAATCGTAGCCATGCACAAGAGCCCCTACACACTTGGTAAGGACGGCAAATGGCCTGATGCCCTCTACCTTTCAAAGAGCCTTACAAAGGTATTTGATGAGTGTGGTGTGGACCTTGTTATGAGCGGTCACGACCATCAGTATATAAGAACAAAGGCACTTAAAAACAATAAGCTCAGTGATGATGGTACAGTTTACGTGCTTGCAGGCACAGCAGGCTCAAAGCGTTATGAAATACGCAAATTCCTTGCAGGCACATATATGCGCACAAGCTTTATAAACACCATGATTATTCAGAAGAATGGCTATGGCAATTACTGGGATGGCAAGAGCTGGGATAACACCGACGAAAAGAATATCGGTGGCTGCTTCAACACAGTTTCAGTAAATGGCGGCAAGCTTACATTTAACAGCTACATTCTTTCAGATGAGCTTACCAATGCTGATGGCAGCAGACTTATAACAAATACAGATACATCCACTCTTACAAAAGAGACAGGCAAAAATAAAATCACCTTTACAGGTGACAACACAACAAGCGAAGCAGAGTATAACCTGAGCATAATTCCAAGCTTCTGCTGCCTTGCAGTTTACGCATTCGGCGAGTGGCTGCCTAAGTTTTTATACTCTGTGCCTGCAATACTTAAGAGTGTAATTGTAGACGATACTTTTTAATCAGAAAGAAGGTTTTTGATGTTTGTAATAGCTCACAGAGGTGCTTGTAAATATGCACCGCAAAACTCCCTTGAAGCCTTCAGAATAGCCTCAGAGCTTGGGGCAGACGGAGTTGAAACTGACGTAAGAGTAACTAAAGACGGCAAGCTTGTGCTTTGCCACAACACAAAAATAAATAAGCTCTCAAATGGTAAGGGCAGGGTTTCAAAGCTTTACTATGAGCAGCTGCAGACCTACGATTTCGGCTCATGGTTTGGCTCCCGCTACGAAAATACCACCATACCCACATTAAAGGAATTTCTTGATGTGATGAAGGATACCAACGCAGGCATAATTGATATTGAATTAAAGCCTGTAAGCGGTAATGATTTAAGCTTTGTTGCGGAGCTTTTATATGAGGCAGAGAAGGCAGGGCTTACAGATAAGCTGCTGATTTCCAGCTTTGATTACAAAATACTCAATAAGGTTAAATCACTTAATGAGAATGTAAAGGTGGGTTTCCTTTACCCGAGAGCTGGTGTTAAGGCTATTAAAGACTGGGTTAAATCCCCCATTGATATGGCTTTAAGGTTTAATTTTGATTACCTTCTCCCCTTTATGGGCTACACAAGTGAGGCACTTATAAGAAAGGCTCACAAAATGGGGCTTAAGGTAGCACCATGGACCATAAACGAAATAACCGACGCCCACAAGCTTATTCAGTGGGGCGCAGATGGTCTTATTACCGACTACCCCAACATTATGAAAAATAAAATTGAATCCATGTAAAAAAATTCAGCTCACCCGAAA
>JAKSQR010000093.1 GCA_024404065.1 Clostridia bacterium
AGGGATTCTCACCCATAATAAACCACATTCCAAAGTAGTATAACACAACATTTTGTGTTTGAAAAGACCAAAGCCACAAAAATTTCAACAAAATATACAAAAAATGTGAAATCTTTCTTGGTGTTAAAATTGCACAAAAGCCTTTTTGTCAAATACTACAAATAGTGTTCTGAGCCTTGTTTTGACCCTTTTTGTGGTGAAAAATGTACAAAATATAGTGTGATTTTTTGATAATTTGGTTAAGAGACGTATCGGGCAAAAATCAGGCAAAATGTTTCTTATTTGTGAATTTTTCAATAAAAATGCTTGTTTTAGCCTGTAAAATTGAAAAAAATGTCAAAAAAATTCCCAGAACACTTGCAAAAATGCCTTTTATTGTGTAAAATATACATACTAAAATGCCCAACCGTGTCACAAAGGCGGTTGTGAAGTTATGTCTAAATAATCCGAATGAGGGGTTTTACTTATGTCTAACAGAATTTTTCAGGGGCTTGTACATCAGATGAGAGATGCCGTAGGCAGAACTCTTGGTGTTATTGATGAAACCGGCACAATTATTGCGTGCAGTGAGCTGAATAAAATCAGCGAGGTTTTCTCCTCTGCAATCGACGTATTCTCAGATAATGAGCTTCACATTATCAATGGCTACACCTTCTGTAATTTTGGCACTCATACACAGACTGACTATGCAGTTTTTGTAGAGGGCACTGACGAAATTGCAGCAAGATTTGCGGCAGTATGCTGTGTATCCCTTGATAACCTTAATCAGTATTACGAGGAAAAGTATGACAGAGTCAACTTTGTAAAGAACGTTATACTTGATAACATCCTTCCCGGCGATATCTACCTTAAGTCAAGAGAGCTTCGCTTCAATATGGATGTTTACAGAGCAGTACTTCTTGTACGTGTAGTAGACCATAACGATGCAGCTGTATTTGACGCTGTATCAAATCTCTTCCCCGATAAGAGTAAGGATTTTATTATAAATATAAGCGAGTCAGATATTGCTATTGTTAAGGAAATCCGCAACAATACCGATACCAAGGACCTTGAAAAGCTTGCCCGCTCCGTTTCAGATTCACTCAGCACAGAGCTTTATACCCACGTGCTTGTAGGTATAGGCACTATGGTAGAGGGCATCAGAGATTTAGCCCGCTCATTCAAGGAGGCACAGATTGCCCTTGAGGTTGGCAAGGTATTTGATACTGAAAAAACTATCGTATCCTATGATAACCTTGGTATAGCAAGGCTTATCTATCAGCTTCCCACCACACTTTGTGAAATGTTCCTTAAAGAGATATTCAAGAAGGGCTCAATTGAGAGCCTTGATCAGGAAACTCTCTTTACAATTCAGCGTTTCTTTGAAAATAATCTTAATGTTTCTGAAACATCCAGAAAGCTGTTTGTACACAGAAACACACTTGTTTACAGGCTTGAAAAAATCAAAAAGATTACCGGCCTTGACCTTAGAGAATTTGATGACGCTATCGTATTCAAAGTAGCTCTTATGGTTAAGAAGTACCTTGATGCAAAGCCTGTTAAATACTAATTTTTATTCGGATAATGGTTGGTCTGTCAAAATAAAAATGTGCTTACAGCACAAGTCATACGAGGAATGATATTGTGATTGAATTTAAGAATGTCACTAAAAAATATGACAATAAAACAACAGCCCTCAATGATGTAAATATTACTATTGATAAGGGTGAGTTTGTATTTGTTGTCGGCTCATCAGGTGCAGGTAAATCTACTTTCCTTAAATTGATGATGAGAGAAGAGGTGCCATCAAGCGGTACTATTACCGTAGATGGTGTAAACCTTAATAAAATACGCAAAAGACATATACCAAAGTTTCGCAGAAAGCTTGGTATAGTTTTCCAGGATTTCAGGCTTATCCCCACTATGACCGTATTTGATAATGTTGCATTCGCAATGCGTGTTATCGGTACTAAGGAGAAGAAGATTCGCCGCAGAGTGCCTTACCTTCTTTCTCTTATGGGTCTTAGCGAAAAGAGCAGAAATTACCCCAGAGAGCTTTCAGGCGGTGAGCAGCAGCGTATTGCTCTTGCAAGAGCCCTTGCAAACGATGCTGAAATTATTATTGCCGACGAGCCCACAGGTAATGTTGACCCTCAGATGAGCTACGAAATCGTAGACCTTCTTATGCGCCTTAACGAAAGCGGCGTAACTGTTATTATGGTTACTCACGAGCACAGCCTTGTTAAGTGCTTTAATAAGAGAGTTATTATACTTGAAAAGGGTCAGGTTGTATCAGATGGTATGATGCTTGATCACGATGCTGCTACATCCCACATTAACCCTGCAAGCGAAATTTCATCTGATTACAGAGTTGCTCCCGATGAGGATTACTCCGTATATCAGCGTAATAGCCAGGCAAACAGCTATGTAGGTGAGGCAGTTCCCACACAGGCAGATTATGTAGTGCCTTCACAGCCTACCGAGTATGGTAATGTGGATGTTCCCATTTCCAGAGCTCCTGTTCAGCCTGCAGATGAGCCCTCAGCAGAGGATATTTCCATTGAGGCAATCAATAGTATAGAAGAGGTTTCTGAGGTTACACCTGAGGTGACAGCTATTGATGAGCTGCCATTACCAGAGCCTGTTTCACCTGAAGCTTTTGCAGAAATGCCTCAGGCAAATGTAAACGGAGGTGAGAATAATGACTAAGCTCAGATATCTTACCAAGGAAGGTTTCCGTAACCTGAGAGTAAACAAGATGATGACAATGGCTTCCATCACTGTTCTTTTAAGCTGTCTTCTTCTTGTAGGTATAGCATATATGCTGTTTGTAAATATTGAAACATTTATCAGGGATATAGAATCCGAAAATGTTATTATGGTATTTGCAGATACAGATATTACCAGCTACGATTATGTAGCTATGGGTGCCAAAATCGGCGCTATGAATAATGTAGAAAAGTGTGAAACCATCGCAAAGGATGATGCTTATGCACAGGTTCTTTCAGAGATGGATGATTCACTTAAAGCATACCTTGAATCCCTTGACGAAAATCCCCTTCCCGATGCTTACAAAGTAACAGTAGGGGATATGAGTAAATTCGGTGATGTAGTTAAGGATATCAAGCAGCTTGACCACGTACTCAGAGTGCGTGAAAACAGCGAGCTTGCACGCCAGATGGCTGCTATCAGAAATGCGGTGCTTTACATCAGCCTTGGCGTTATTGTCCTTTTACTTCTTGTTTCACTTTTCATTATTTCCAATACAATCAAGGTTACAATGTTCTCAAGAAGGCTTGAAATCAGCATTATGAAGAGCGTTGGTGCTACCAATTCCTTCATCAAGTGGCCTTTTGTTGTAGAAGGTATTATCATAGGCATTATCGCAGGCCTGCTTGCAACCGGCGCCGTATGGGGTCTTTACAAGCTTGCTATGGATGAGCTTATGCTTGTATTCACTGCTTTTGCGGATATTAAGGCAGTTGACTTTGTAAGTTACGCACCACAGCTTGCAATTGTATTTGTATGCATTGGTGTATTCACAGGTGTATTTGGTTCACTTACATCTATCAGAAAATACTTAAAGGAAAGGAAGTTTGTTGAGCTTGAAGACTAAGAGAAGTTTAATTTTCAGAATTCTTGCGGCTACACTTGCTTTTTGTTGTATTTTTTCTTCACTGATTCACACCGCCCCTGTTGCATCAGCTGACCAGGAGCTTGAGGACCTTCAGGCACAGTACGATAAGGTTCAGGCTGAGATTGATAAAAACAAGGCTGAGCTTTCAGAGGTTCAGGGTGAAATCAAGGACCAGAATAAAAAATTAAATGCCCTCAACAGCGAAATTGACGGCATCAATGAGCAGATTTCAATCCTTAACAGCAGAATAGATACCCTTAATAAGGATATAAATGCTAAGGAAGCAAATATTGAGGATATAAATAATCAGATAGAGGATATAAATAACCAGATTGAAGAAACCAATCTTCAGATGGATGAGGTTCGTGCCACCATGCAGGATACCAGAGAAATGCTTCTTGGCAGAATCCGTGAAAACTATATGGCAGGCGAAACCTCCACTCTTGAAATCCTCTTTTCAAGTGATGATATTTCCACTTTCTTTACCCGTAAGGAGCTTATGCAGCAGGTATCAGAGAATGATGCCGCTCTCATAAAAGACCTTGAGGATAAGCTTGTTACTCTTGATGAGCTTAATGCTACACTTGATAAGCAGAAAGAAGAGCTTCAGGGTAAAATTACTGAGCTTGAGGCAGAGAAGGTTGCGCTTGAGGCTCGTCAGGGTGACCTTGACAGCAGCAAAAAAACTGAGCAGCAGAAGCGCAGCGAAGTAACCGAAAAGCAGAATCAGGTTAAGGATATTATCAACGGTCTTGATAAGGAAAGTGCCGAGTACAAGGCAGCTATCAAGAAGGGTCAGGCAGAGAAGGAACAGCTCTCCAAGCAGATTGATGCTTACATCGCAGAGCACGGCTCAAGTGTAGGTGATACACCTGATGCCGCTTACGAAAATGACGGCAGAATGTCATGGCCTGTTAAGTTTGAAAGCTACATTTCCTGTGGTTATCCTTCATATTCAGATGGTACTCCCCACTGGGGTATTGATATCTGCGCAAAGGGCGGCAACTCAAGAGGCCGTGCATTCTGTGCAGCTCAGGGTGGTAAGGTAATAATCGCAAAGAATGATGGTAACTGGAACTACGGTTTTGGTAACTATTGTGTAATAGACCATGGTGATGGTAAACAGACTCTCTATGCACACTCAGATAACCTTTATGTTTCTGAGGGTCAGGTAGTTAAGAAGGGTCAGCAGATTGGCGTTATCGGTATGACAGGTAACACAACCGGCCCCCACCTTCACTTTGAGGTAAGAGTTAAGAATGCTGACGGCAGCGTAAGCCGTGTACAGCCCCTTAACTATGTTTCAAATCCATATTAAAACCAAAGGGAGAGCTTCAGGCTCTCCCACAGTAAATATTAAACGAAAGGGAGGGTAAATCCTTGAATAAAAAAATATCTTTAGGGCTTTGTCTTTCCCTTATTGTGCTTTCCGTTACTGCTACATTTGCAATTACAATGTCCTTCTCAAAGCAGATTTATAACGGAATTATCAGCAACCTTTCACAGCGCTCACACAGCTATGAAAGTGCAGAGGAAATAAACAGGCTTATCTCCAACTACTTCTACGGTGACCTTGCAGGCTACAATAATAACTTAGGCGCATCAGTAAGTGAAGGCTATGTAAATGGTCTTAATGATGAAAGCAGCTATTATATGACCTCTGATGACTACACCGCATATACAGAGCGTGTGGAGAGCGGCACTGTAGGTATAGGCATAGAAACTCTTTTTGACTATACTAAAAATCAGCTTGTTATAACATACGTTTATGAGGGCTCATCAGCTGAGAGTGAGGGCCTTCAGGAGGGTGATGTAATTACCGCTGTTGGTGGCATTGCAGTTACCAGAGCAAACTATGTTTCCATCCAGAAGTATTTCACAGGCAATAAGATGACAAGCGTTCAGATTGAGTACCTGAGAAATAAAAAGACAAAGGTTGTACAGCCCATCTCCAGCTTTGATATTCCATCAATTATAAGTGATGAAATCAATGGCGTAGGCTATGTACGCATAAAGAGCTTTTATAAGAATACAGCCTCTGAGCTTAAAGAAAAGCTTACCGAGTTTAAGAATGACGGCGTTGAGGCTGTTGTAATTGACCTTCGTAACACATCCGATGGCACAATGCCTTATGCGGCAAAAACACTTGACGTTATATTGCCTACAATTAACGGCGGTAACATCGCCATAGCAAAGGATAAAAACGGTAAAACAAGAGAAACCTTTACCGCAGATAACAGCAGCTTCTCAATGACCTTTGCAGTGCTTGTAAATGGCAACACAAGTGGCCCCGCAGAGCTTTTCGCCTGCGATATGAGGGATGTTAAGCAAGCCAAAATTATAGGCACACTTACTGCAGGTGTAGGCACTATGCAGGAGGTATTTACCCTTGATGACGGCAGTGCAATCTGCCTCACAACAGCTCTTATTATTCCCAAGGCTGGCGAAAACGCAGTGTATGACGGTATAGGAATTATACCCGATATGGATGTAACAATAGGCATTGAGGATGCTAATATTGACCTGCTCTCCGAGGATCAGGATACACAGCTGAATGCCGCAATAAATATGCTTTCACAGTAAAC
>JAKSQR010000094.1 GCA_024404065.1 Clostridia bacterium
TGGTCAATATCAGATGTAATTGTAACTGTTGCAGTGCCTTTAGTTACATCCCATTTAATCTCGTTTACTGTTGCCTGAGTCCTTGCCTTAAGGCCTGTAATTGTGCCTTTATTGCAGCCACTTTCAAGCAGGGCAGGGAGTATTTCAATTTCGCCATTGTTTGAGTAAAGAAGGCTTTCGTTTATTATGCCAAGGTAACCTATTGTAAAGTCAGTGCAGTAGCAGCTGCTTCTGTTATAGTGGTGGTTGGTCATAAGTGAGTTATAGTAAATTCTGTGGCTCATAAGCCCAAGCAGAGCCTCAGTAATACTGCTTCTGTCTTTAAGCCTTGCTGCAATAAGTGAGCGGTGTACAAGGGCGTGGCTTGCCTCGTTTTCGCTTGCTCTGTTGGCAATTGCCTGCTCACATGCCTTCTTTAACCGCTCGTTGTGCTGTGTTTCAAATAAGGGCCATACACAGTAAAGGTGGCTTAAATGCCTGTGCTCATTATTCTCCTCAAAAGCGGTTGTACACCACTCTTTAAGAGCGCCTGTTTCGTCATAAGTGTAGGGTGGAATTTTTGCCATAAACTGCTCATATCCGCTTACATCAGCATCGGGATTTACATCCTTCATAACGCTTATAAGCATTTCAAAATTGTGCTTTGATGCGGATATATCAATAGCGCAGTTTGCTGTGGATGGGCTTGGATAATTTGCAGGTGTATTCTCAGGTGAATAGCTTGGAAGTATGCAGTAATATTCGCCCTCATTAAGTGATGTTTTGCCCTGCTCATAATGAATTTTGCCATCTGCTGTGGTGTAGTATTCAGGTGTCATAAGCTGCATCCAGTAATTACAGCTTTTAATAAGCAGGGGAAGGAGTACATCCTCTCTGAGCATTAAGTAGCCTCTCTCCTCAATAGCTTTTATCTGCTCATCAGTAAGGGGCTCATTTGTAGCAGAGAGAATATTTCTTATTTTGTAAAGGTCAAATTCGTCGCTCAGGGGTATCTGCATATCTCCATAGCACTGAAGGGTTTCAAATAAGGGCTGAATCATCCAGCTTGTGCCTGCATTCCAATATCTGAATGGGTAGGGGTAGCAGGTTTCTGTAAGCACAGCACCGTCACCATCGGTGTTAACAGGTGCCTGAATACAGTTTGTGTAGCCGTGAGTGTTAAGGGCGTTTTCCTCCCAGTCAGGCAGCTGACGGAGTATAAAATAAGTGTAGCCAATGGGGGCAGATGCAATATTTGATGTATTCATTGAGGATGTCTGCAGGTTTACATTTGCATCCATTGTGTATTTTGAGCCCCAGCCTGTGTTAAATTCGCCGGTCCACATACCATAAAGTCTGCTTGTGGAGGTGCCTGCACAGCTTATGTAAGCATATCTGCCGTTATAGTATGCCCTCTGAATCAAATCAGAGTTAAGCTTTGATTTTAATTTCTGATTATTTATAAGCTTTTCATTGGATTTTGTGCTGTCTGCACCATCAATTTTAAGCTCAACCGCATTAAACTCAGGCTGATAAATTTTAAGGTGAGCGTCAAGTGCCTTGTTATAGTCAAATTTATCTGCGCCGTATTTATCGGCAACTGCCTTTGTATCAGCATAAAGAGTATCAATTACTTTATAGCTCTTTGCAGGGGCAAAAGCGTCATATTTGCCCATTGTGTCATCTCTTAATGAGAGGGTAATAAGGTAAACGTTATCTGCATTGCTGATTTTGATTGCAGGGTTATTTTCGGATTTATCCTGACTGTCTTTTACATTGCCGAGGCTGATTTTCTCTTTTTTACCATCAGTTACAACATAGGTGAGTGTAGCGTAGCCGCCGTCTTTTAATTCGCTGTTTTCGTAAGCGGGGTAGTGGGCAACAAGGGCAATATAATCGCACTTATCATCAACAAGCTTTTTATACTGCATGTTAGCCTCGTCACTCTGACCAAAATTAGCCATTGTGCTAAGGTCATCGATAGAAAGGGTAGTGTTTATTTTTGCACCCTTTGAGGATTTTGAAAGCTTTGTGATTACAGCATTATCAGCCTTTGATGTAAAGGTAGTTCTCTGCCATGCGCCCTTTGCATTCTCAAAGTAAACACCTACCTGAGCGGTTTCGTAGTCCGTATATCTCAGGTAATTTATAGCCATAATGCCATCCATGCTTACACGGAGCTGACCACCGGGATGGTAGCGGTAAACATCATCATAGCTTGCAGTATCTACAATGTTTTCGCCCTTTACAATAGCCTGTTTTACTGTCTCTAATTCATTAACTGTATTGGGGCAATATCTCACATTCTGGTTAGGCATAATAAAGTGCATATTCTGAAAAATGAAGGTGTCATCATAAGGCGCACCGCTTGTAATAACGCCCTGTAGACCGTTACCTGAAACCATGCCCTGACGCCACACCTCAGTACTGTTTTGCCTGTCGCTCTGAAGCATATAAAATGTATCAGAATAGCTTATTTTACTTAAATCAGTAAAAAACTCAGTAATCTTTCTGGCAGGTGTTTTAATCCACACACCGCTTGTTATAATTGAAGCCATGCTGAGAAGCCAGCTTACAATTTTAATAATTACATCTTTCATATAACCGCTCCTGCAAATAATAATGGAAGTATTTTACTACATAGCAACTGTAAAGTAAATAAAAACAACGAAAAAAGCGGAAGCAATTTTGCCTCCGCTGTAAGATTAAATAATGCTGTTCATAAGTTTTCTGATTATGGGTAAAAGATACTTTGTGGCAAACTCAAAGAAGGTCTGAATAAAAGTGAAAAGAACGCTTAAATCAAGTGCGCCGTTTGTATCCGTTGCTGTATCATCAGGTATATTGGGTGACTGTGTATCGGGGTTTACGGGATTTACTGTGCCTTCAGATTCCTGATTATCGGGTGCCTCAGGTGTGGTAAGTGAATCTGCAGGTGCATTTTTAAGTACAGGGGCGGGGTAGCCGTCCTTTGCAACAGGGGTGTAAATAATGTAGCTGTCTGAGGGGTATTTAAGCTGCCTGTTTATACCTGCCTTGCCCTGCCATACTACATTCTGCTCAAACAGAGTAATAATGCCGTCCTTGTAGCTCTTTACAAGTGCAAAGTGCTGACCATTACCCTCACGCTGCTCTGAAGGTGTGTAAATTACATCACCTGGGTGGGGGATTGTAGGCACTGCCACATCATAGCCCTTTGTAAGAATTGTAATACAGGTCTTATATGAAAGTGCTACATCAAGACCGTAGGCTTCCTTATAAAATCTTATAACAAGCTCACCGCAGTGGTAGTAGCCGCTTGAAAGGTCATAAATGGCATCCACACCGCAGAAGGTATCTGCTACAAAGTGATTGCTTGTGATAAGCTTGTATTCGCCACCGTTACAGTCATCGTACCAGTTTGCAGATGCGGTTAAGCATAAACTATATAATATAAATAACGCCAATATGGCGGAAATAACTCTTTTCATAATGTCTCCTTGTGGTTAAAGTAAAAAATCCGCATATACTATATACATTTTTGGCCAATTTGTCAATCTTTATTATTTTTGGCAAAATTTACTTGATTTAATCACAGATATGTGATATTATCACTTCGGTAACAAAAGTTTACAAATTTATTACAAAAATATTCCTTTTACGGAGGTACAATATGAAGAAGGAAAAATCAATTGTTTCTGCAGTAATTGCAGCACTTCTCATCGCCTGCATTATCTCAGGCACAGCATTCGGTGCAAAGACTACCATTACTGCAACCACAGCTAAAGAAACAACCACAATGTCATCTGACGATTCACTCATTTTACAGATTGTTGACATTGCACTCTCAAGAGCAGAGGAAAGAAGAAACAGCTCTACTTCAAGACGTGATTTAGGTGACAGAATTGGTTTATTCACCACTAAGGGTGATAACACAACAACTACCAAAAAGGGTACAACAACCACAACAAAGGTATATGTTCCCGTTACAAGAGAAGGCTTTGATGATGACCTTCAGGTAAACAACCCCATTTCAATCGTTGTAAACCTTGTTGTATGGTTTTTCAGAGTAATTCCCCAGGTAGGTAAGGAAATTGTTTGGATGTTCCAGCATCCCGTTACACCCAGAAACTAACAGTCTTTATTGACCTCACACCTTGTGGGGTCAATTTTGTAATAAGACATATAAGTAAAAACTAAGGAGTTTTTTATGTTTGAAGGATTAAAAAGAATAGTGGCAGCAATTGTTGCTTTCTTTACAGCTCTTTTTGGTGGCGGCGGCAAATTACCTTATGTGCCTATCTCAAACGCCACACAGACTATTGTAATGCACATAAACCCCATAAACGGCATAAGGCAGTTTGAAGGTGCCTGCTGTGACGGTGAATATGTTTACATCAATATGATTAACCCATCAAAGGATTCAAAGCAGGGCTCAGTAATAGTTAAAATAGACCCATCTGGCGACAGCTGGAAATCCGTGCTTGTTTCCAAAGAGATGACACAGCTTAACCATGCAAATGATATGACTTATGACCCACGTATTGACTTGCTTATGGTATCTAACAATGCACCTAATTACACTCTTGTATCCGCAGTTTACAGAGATACACTTGAGTATAAGGCAGGTATGACCATTGAGCATCCTCTTTACTCACTCTGCTACTATGGTACACCCGAAAAGGGCAGATACCTTGCAGGTATTTCAGGCACTTACACCATAGGCTCTTATGATGGTAAGTTTGATACCATTGAAACCTTTGAAGGCGTAAACAGTGGTTACACACGCCAGAGCCTTGCAACAGATAATGAGTATCTTTATTTCCTTTTCTCAGGCCCAAACTGTGTATATAAGTACACTATAGACGGCCAGTATATAGGCAGGTCAATGCTTCCCGACCCTGAAAAAGCAGATTTTGAGTTTGAGGCAGAGGGTATATTCTTCTATAACGATAAAATGTATGTTACATACAATATTCCTGGTGCAGGCAATGGCGGTATTATCTGCAGAGTAGATAAAATCTCATTTGTAAAATAACAAAAGGCGTGCAATTAAGCACGCCTTATCTTTTTGCGTTATACTAACTCAAGTAGTGTGAAAAGCTGGAAATGGTCGCTTGGATATACGCCATTATAGGTATCGGTAAGCACCTTGTAATCGTGTACTTCCCATCCCTTTTTGGATATCATAAAGTAGTCAATACAATCAGCATCAAGCTTTTCGCCAAAGCCCTGATATGTACAGCTTATCTGTGGATTTGTGAGCTTATATTTAGCGTCATCAAACATCTCGGTAACTGCTGCGTAGGTCTGAGTGTTTTCCTCAGCGTTAAAGTCGCCCATAATTACTGCAGGGTATCCACCAAAGGCTTTTATCTTTTCAAGCACAAGGTTAATTCCGTTAATTCTTGCCTCTTCGCTTACGTGGTCAAGGTGAAGGTTAAAAACAACAAACTGCTTGCCGCTCTCTATGGTTTCAAGTATTACGTAGCTGCATATTCTGTAGCAGGCAGCACCCCAGCCCTTGCTCATTTCGTCAGGTGTTTCGCTGAGCCAGAATGAGCCTTTATCAATGAGCTTGTACATAGTTTTATCATAGAAAACGGGGCAGGATTCAGAATTGATTGCCTTATCACGGTAGGTTACAACAGAGTCATACTCAGGCAGGGCATCAGTAAGGTATTTATACTGCCACTTTGTAACCTCCTGAAAGCCTATAACACCGGGGTAGGTTTTCTCTATGCCGTTAAGGAGCAGGTCAGCCCTGTAAAACCAGCTTTTTTTACCTGTATCAAGGGGATTTATACACCTTACGTTACAGCTCATAACTCTTACATAGCTGTCATCAAGTGAGCTAAGCCCCTTATTTAAGGATAAATCCTCAACCCTTTTACTCTTTGTATAGTGTGGATAGTAGAAAAATGTGATACCGCAAAGCACAAGCACTGCAACAAGGAGCAGCGCAACTACGCTTAGCACCACTCTTTTTATAATCTTTTTAGCTTTCATAAAATCACTCCCTTACAAGGTTATAATATCACATTAAATTTAATATGTAAATTGCAAAAATGAAAGATATGTTACATTGACAAAGAATAGGGAATTTGATAAAATACAAGGCGTAATTTAATATATGGAGACGTATCGAAGTGGTCATAACGGACATGACTCGAAATCATGATGCCCCTTGAGGGACGTGGGTTCGAATCCCACCGTCTCCGCCA
>JAKSQR010000095.1 GCA_024404065.1 Clostridia bacterium
CCCTTGTACTCCCCTTCAAAGCAGTTTGTGTGGTCGTGACCTGTGATAACTGCCCTTACATTGCCTGCCTTAATAAGCTCATCAAAAAGGCCGTTGTCGGTTTCCATAATGGAAATATCCTCACCTAAATAGCCCTTAGCCAAATCGGGGTTAAGCTTTACAAAGCCGCCGTCTTTTATAGGAGTTGCGCCCTCGTCATCTGCCTCTGCCTCCATAAGGAGATTAGCGGTAGCGGGCAAGGGAATATGGGTAATAAGAAGGGCGGGCACATATTCGCCCCCATTCTCTTTTTTAAGCTCTTCGTTGGTGCTTACAAACCACTTTACGCTTTCAGGCTTAATCTCCTGATGGCACTGCCTTTTTTCGTCCTTATCCTGCCAGGCGGAGTCCATCATAAAGAGGGCGTAAATAAGCTTATCCTCTTTATAAACCTTAATTACATAGGTGTCGCAGTCTATGGTGCTGTCGGTTGTGTTGCCCTCCATACAGCAGGGATAGGAGCGGTAAATGGACATCTGCTCATCCTTGGTAACGGGATTCATATCGTCGTGATTGCCGTAAATCATTGCGAAGGGCAGCTGCCTTTTCTGAATAGGCTGGAGTATGTAGGAGAGAGCCTCTTTCATAACGCTGAAGGTTGCCTCTTTACCCTTTGCAACCTGCCTTGAGCCGAAGCGGGCATCAAGCAGATGGTTACCTAAAATATTATCACCTGTAAGCAGCACTAAATCCGGCTTTAAGCTGTCGTAGGCTTTATCCAGCATTTCGGTCATCTGCCTGCGCACATACTTTAAATCCTGCGGGTCAGACACCTGCAGGATTGTTACTTTATCTTTAGTTGTAGTAAAAATGTTTTTCATAATCAATCAAAAAATGCGCCAAAAACTGCAAAGAAAATCCAGAGTAAAACTATGGCTGTGCCCGCAATTTTCACAAACTTTTTATACTTTCTTGCCTCGTCTGTGTCACGCTTCATCATATTATCCTGAGCGCCCTTTGAAATGTCATTAAGAAAGGCAACAACCTTGTTATCTGCCATATCAGCAGGCACACCTGTGGTGTGGCGTTTTGGGTCAGCCTTGTGAGTTTCCTCAAGGGTAAACTCATCATCATAGCAATCATGGTCATCATTACGCAAACGAATCTGATTGCCCTGAGCAGCAGAAAACATTGAATTTGCCTGACCACATACGGGGCATTTTCTTTCGTTTGCCTCAAGCCTTATGCCACAGCCGTTACAATATGCCATAATTACTACCTCCTTTTATTACTGTGCCTTTTTGGTAAGGTATTCGCAGCCCTTAGGTGCTACAAATTTAATTGCCTTCTCTAAAAGCTCAAACTCTGCATCAGTTACAAACTGGCACTCGCCGTCAACATTTACTGCAGCAGGAGTTTCTGTGTGAATTTTAAGCTTTTTAACACGCTTGAAGGTGGTTTCCTTCCAGCCAAGATGCTCGCCCCTCTTATAAACATTAAGAAGTGATGCAAGCTTAAGGCGGGAGAAGGCACTCTCAACAAGTATTACATCAAGAAGACCGTCGTCAATAATTGCCTCAGGTGCTGCACGGAAGCCGCCGCCGTAGTAGGATGCGTTACCTACAAAGCAGAAAAGGGCATCCTTTGTAACGGTTTCGCCGTTATCGTAAGTAACTGTAAATCTGTTTTTGAACTTCTTTATAATTGCGTAAAGGCAGCCGATGTAGTAAGCGCCCTCACCTGTAACAAGGGGGAACTTTTTGATTTTGCCCTGCATAGCGCAAACCTCAGCATCCATACCCATGGAGCACTGATTGATGGCAATCTCATCACCGCACTTAATAAGGTCCATCTCAACTACTGTGCCTTCAATAATATCATCAAGCTTAAGGAAATCCTCCTTAGTGCCGAAGTAACGAACAAAGTCGTTGCCTGAGCCAAGGGGTACAACTGCAACCTCTATGTTTTTATAGCCATAAGCACCATTTACAACCTCGTAAAGTGTGCCGTCACCACCGCAGGCATATACACGGGCTTCCTCGCCGCTTTCGCCTATCTTTTTGGTCCATTCAATGCCGTCGCCTCTTTTGGTGGTAGGCATAATCTCATAATCAAGGTTATACTTTGCTGCTACCCTTTCAATTTCGGGCTTGATATAATCAAGGGCTAAGTTTTTGCCCTGACCTGCCTGTGGGTTTACAATAAAATAATGCTTCATAATTTATCTCCTATTTGAAATACATAAAGGCCTGACATTTAATCATACCGTTATATAATTTTCTGCGTTTATCTGCCTTTCTGCCGAAGGCTGCCTCAAACTCTTCGTCGGGGCTTATTATAGTATAGCTCCAGCCGTTTCTTTTTGCAAATACATTGCCCATCTCTCTGTAAAGCTCCTCACAGGCGGTAAGGTCCATCATTCTTTCACCATAGGGTGGGTTGCAGATAAGTGTGCCACGCTCTGTGGATGGGTTAAAGGAGCGGACATCTGCTACCTTAAGGTGAATTAAATCACTTACACCTGCACGCTGTGCATTTACCATAGCAATTTCAACTGCCTTAGGGTCAATATCTGAGCCGAATGCCTCAAAATCATTAGGCACACGCTCAAGGGATTTTGCTCTCTCCCTTTCCTCGCTCCATACGTTGCGGGGTATTACATCAAACCTCTCGGCTGAGAAATTACGGTGAAGTCCGGGGGCAACATTCTTTGCCATAAGTGCGCCCTCTATAAGAATTGTGCCGCTGCCGCACATAGGGTCATAAAATTTATGATAGGGACGAAGCCTTGAAATATTGCAAAGGGCGGCTGCAAGGGTCTCTTTAATGGGGGCATCATTTGCATCAAGGCGGTAGCCACGCTTGTGAAGGCCCATACCTGAGGTATCTATAAGCAGAGATACTACATCCTTATTGATGGCAAACTGAATCTGATGTATAGGACCTGTTTCATCAAACCACTCTATGTGATGCTTTGCCTTCATCCTCTCAACTACTGCCTTTTTGATAATTGCCTGACAGTCACGGGTTGAAAAGAGGGTGGAATTTATGCTGTAACCCTTTACGGGGAAGGCATCATCTGCACCTATCCAGTTTTCCCACTCTAAATTTTTAGTGCCCTGAAACAGCTCCTCAAAGCTTCTTGCCTCAAATGAGCCTACAAGAATCTGCACTCTCTCGGCATATCTTGATGAGATATTTACACGGGCAAGCATATACTCATCACCGCTGAAAAGCACTCTGCCATTCTCGGCAAGCACATTCTCTGCGCCCATATCTTTAAGTTCATTTGAAATAAGAGACTCCATACCAAGCAGGCAGGGAATTACAAAATTGATATTCATATATTCTCCAAAGAAAAAAGCGGGGTAAAATACCCCGCAGAAATTATAGATTATTCAGCATCGGGGGTTAAAAGACCATAACCGCCGTCATTACGCTTGTAAACCACGTTGATTTCACCTGACTCCTCATTGAGGAACATATAAAACTGGTGACCTACAAGATTCATCTGAAGGATTGCTTCCTCAACGGATTCGGGCTTTAAGGCTACTCTCTTTTGCCTTACAAGCTCATACTCAATCTCTTCCTCTACCTCTTCCTCGTCTGCCTCAATGGGGGCTACGAAGTGGGTATCACGCATCTTTCTTTCAAGACGGGTCTTGTTTTTGCGAATCTGTCTGATAAGGGTGTCAACACATTTGTCGAGTGCCTCGTTCATGTTCTCGGCTCTCTCAAGGGCTCTGAAAGTCATGCCACGATTATTAACGGTGATTTCAACATTCTGTGATGACTTTTCAACAGTTACTGTGACCTTAGCCTCCACATCACTGCCAAAGAATTTCTCAATCTTCTTAAGCTTCTTTTCTGCGTGCTCCTTAAAGGAATCACGAGGTGTACACTTACGGCCTGTAATTGTGATATTCATACAGTCATCCCCTTTTAGGTTTTTGAGGTTTATCCTCACCTATATAATAGCACATTTTACCATATATACTCAAGTACAATTTAAGGATTTTATACAAATTTCACAAACAATTCACAATTATGACGGAAATATGGTTATTCAGTTTTAATTACAAAATGGCAAAAAGCCAGTAAACTCAAGGCTTTAATCAGATTGTAAAGCTCTCGTGCCTTGTTACGTGGCAGCCGATATTTACTGCTACAGGCAGACCTGCAATGTGGGTTGGGTGCCACTCAATAGCTGCTGCAAGGGCTGTGGTAACACCGCCGAAGCCCTGAGGACCTATATCAAGCTGGTTGATTCTCTCAAGTATATCCCTTTCCATCTGGGCATAATACTCATCCTCATTAGGCTTTGAGATGCTGCGGCAAAGTGCCTGCTTTGAGAGCATTGCACACTTTTCAAAGTCACCGCCTATACCTACGCCTACTACCATAGGTGGGCAGGGGTTTGAGCCTGCAACCTTAACAACATCTACAACAAAGTCTATAATATCCTCACGGGTTGCGGAGGGGGTAAACATTTTTGATTTGCTCATATTTTCACTGCCGAAGCCCTTAGGTGCAACAGTGAATTTTGCCTTATCACCCGGCACAATGCTGATGTGAATAACAGCGGGGGTATTGTCGCCTGTATTTACCCTTCTTAATGGGTCCTTAACAATGCTTTTACGAAGGTAGCCCTCTGTGTAGCCCTGACGCACGCCCTCATTGATGGCATCCTCAAAGTTGCCGTTTACAAAGTGTACATCCTGACCGATTTCGGCAAAGATAACTGCCATGCCTGTATCCTGACATACGGGTAAATCCTCACTGCGGGCAGCATCAATATTATCTGCAAGGCTCTGCATAACGGAAATGGCAATCTCACGGTTTTCGCAGGATTTGCAGTATCTTATACGCTCCTCTAAGTCTGCAGGCAAAATTTTATTTGCCTTGATGCAGGCATTTTTTATGCCTTCAGTTACAAGATTTAAGTCAATCTCTCTCATATATATCCCCTTTTCACAAAGAAAGCACCGATATAAACCGGTGCTGCTGATTTTAGTTTTTACCTCTGCGTGAGTAACCTACGCTGCCACGCTTTGCGTCAGTTCTTTTAAGGTCGCTCATCTTTTCGTCACTTGCCTTTTTGAAGGAAGCCATCATATCCTCAAAGCTCTGCTTTTCGCCTGTGGGGGCAGAGGATTTCTGACCTGTCCAGACATTAGGTGCAGGGCGGTCTCTTTTAACATAGGGCTTCTTTTCGCCTTTATCAGACTTATCGCCTCTGTCGCCCTTATCGCTGCGCTGAGGCTTTTCGCCCTTCTTTTCAGAGCTTTGCTCAAGCTCCTTTATTGAGAGGCTGATTTTGCCCTCGGGGCTTACCTTGATTACCTTTGCGGTAACCTCCTGACCAACCTGAAGATGGTCCTTTATATCCTTAACAAAGCCGGCTGACACGTGTGATATGTGAATCATACCGGTTTTGCCGCCCTCTATCTCCATAAATGCACCGAAATCTGTTATTCCGGTAATTTTGCCGTTTACTACTACGCCTTCTTCAATTGACATACAGTGAATTTACCTTTCGTTTTAATATATAAAGCCTTGTGGCTTAGTCTGCGTCGTTATCAATATACACTCTTTCCTCAGGGTGTACATAGCCGTTTTCACGGGCTACATCCTCTTTATACTTATCGTCATCAACATGCTCAAGAGTCTGTGACATTTTGCTGTTTTCCTCACTTAAAGCATCTATTGAGGACTGAATCTCAGCAATCTGCTCATTCTGCTGCCTTATGGTAATAAGCTTGGGGATAGTGTAAAATGCCAGAAATGCAAGCAATATAACAATTACACCCGCCATAATGAGCTTGTCTCTTTTTGTAATCAGCTTAGTTTTCATGCTGCTCTCCAAATTTTAACAATAATAGCTTTGGGTTATTATACAATATTTATTTTATATAATGCAAGATTTTTAATTAAAAAAAGTACCAAATTATATAGGATTTAAGGCATTTTAAGGTAATTGACCATTAAAGCTGCTTAAACATTAAAGAGGCGTTTTCCTTTGTGGCATATTCATTTACGGAAAGCACCTGAAACTTAGTGGTATTCTGACCAAACTGAATTTCAATTACGTCCCCTGTTTTAACATCATAGCTTGCACGCTGCACCTTGCCGTTTACACTTACGTGACCTGCATCACATGCCTCATTTGCAACAGTTCTGCGTTTGAT
>JAKSQR010000096.1 GCA_024404065.1 Clostridia bacterium
TTTATTCTCAGATCTTTCTGTTGTCGATAACTCTTACTGCCTTGCCTTCGCTTCTTACGATGGTCTGAGGAGCAACGAGCTTAACTCTTACAAGGATACCGAGCATTGACTTGAGAGCTGCAACAAGCTCTTTCTCCATCTTAGCTACCTTTTCAGCGTCTGCTGTGTAGTTTTCGGGAGTCATTTCAATGTTAACCTCGATTGTATCGGAGTTGTTTACTCTGTCAACGATAATCTGGTAGTTAGCCTGGTAACCCTGCTGAATCATAACTGCTTCAATCTGTGAGGGGAATACGTTAACGCCCTTGATGATAAGCATATCATCGCTACGGCCTCTGGGCTTAACCATCTTAACGTGAGTTCTGCCGCATGAGCAGGGCTCATCTGTAAGTACGCAGATATCTCTTGTTCTGTATCTCATAACGGGGAATGCTTCCTTATCAAGGCAGGTGAATACAAGCTCGCCCTGTTCGCCGTGAGGAAGTACCTCAAGGGTATCGGGGTCAATGATTTCTGCATAGAAGTGGTCCTCGTTGATGTGCATACCTGTCTGAGCTTCGCACTCGAAGGATACGCCGGGGCCGCTGATTTCTGTAAGACCATAAATATCATAAGCCTTGATGCCGAGAGTCTTCTCGATATCTCTTCTCATCTCTTCGCTCCATGCTTCTGCGCCGAAGATACCAGCCTTAAGCTTAATCTGATCCTTAATGCCTCTCTCTGTAACTGCTTCGCCAAGGTATGCAGCGTAAGAAGGTGTACAGCAAAGGATTGTTGAGCCAAGGTCTGTCATAAACTGAAGCTGTCTGTCAGTGTTACCTGATGACATGGGGAGTGTAAGTGAGCCAAGCATGTGTGAACCGCCGTTAAGACCGGGACCACCTGTGAAAAGACCGTAACCATAAGAAACGTGAACAACGTCATCCTTAGTACCGCCTGCAGCAACAATAGCTCTTGCGCAGCACTCATCCCAAAGGTCTACGTCGTGCTGTGTGTAGTAAGCAATAACTCTCTTGCCTGTTGTACCTGATGTGGACTGAATACGAACACATTCTGAAAGAGGCTTTGCAAGCATAGCTGTGGGATAATTTTCACGAAGGTCATCCTTTGAAAGGAAGGGAAGCTTTGAAATATCGTCAATGCTCTTGATATCGTCTACTGATACGCCAGCAGCTTCCATCTTTCTTCTGTAATCAGGACAGTCGTTCCAAACGTGCTGTATCTGCTTCATAAATTTTTCATTCTGGAGAGCCTTAAGCTGCTCACGGGGCATGGTTTCAATGTCTTTCTGGAAATAGTTGGACATGGGGAATTACCTCTCTTTAATATAGTTTATTTGTTACAGCCTGATGGCTGAAGATTTACTTAACTTATGCGTTTGCACCAAGGGCAAATGCCTTTTTGTTAATCTCAAGGAATTTAGGTGGAACAGATGTTTCAATAGCCTGCATCCACTCCTCCTCAGTAAAGTCAAAATACTTTGAAAGCTTACCAAGAAGTACAAGGTTTACAGCCTTTGATGAGCCTGCCTCCTCAGCAAGTGAAAGGGCATCAAAGCAAACGGCATCAATGCCGAGAGCCTCAATTTTCTTATCAAGGTCTGCGGGGTACTCTGCAGCGCCTGTAATAACGGGCATGGGGTTGGTCTGCTGAGTGTTTGTTATAATTGTGCCACCCTCTGCAAGGTATTCAACCCATCTTGCAGCCTCAAGTAATTCAAAGCTTAAAATGCAGTCTGCCTCACCCTTATCAATAATGGGGGAGTAAACCTTATCGCCATAGCGAACATAAGTAACAACGCTGCCGCCACGCTGGCTCATACCGTGTACTTCGCTTACTTTAACATCATAGCCCTTTGTAAGCAGCATTTTACCAAGAAGCTTGGAAGCAAGGAGTGTACCCTGACCACCAACGCCTACTATCATAATATTTTTGGTTTTCATAGTGTACTACCTCCTTCTTAACCTATTGCATCTTTGGGGCAGAGCTGTGCGCAAACGCCGCAGCCTGTGCAAAGTGTACTGTCTATTACAGCCTTGCCATCCTTCATAGAGATAGCGGGGCAGCCGATTCTCATACATGATTTACAGCCGATACACTTGTCGCTGTCTACCTTGATGGGGCCATTGTGCTTAACATATTTAAGAAGTGCGCAGGGTCTTCTTGAGATAACTACTGAAGGCTCCTCAGCTGCAAGCTCTTCTTTAATTACATCTTCACATTCCTTAAGGTTGTAGGGGTCAATTACTCTTACTCTGTTAATGCCTATGGATTTGCAGAGTGCCTCAAGGTTAATCTTGGTGCAGGGGTCACCCTTAAGGTTCATACCTGTGGTGGGGTTCTGCTGATGGCCTGTCATACCTGTGATGGAGTTATCAACTATAATTACTGTTGAGTTACTCTCGTTATAAGCAATATTTACAAGGCCTGTAATACCTGAGTGCATAAAGGTGGAGTCACCGATAACTGCAACGCTCTTTGCCTCATTCTCCTTTGAAAGCTTGTTAAAGCCGTGAAGACCTGAAACGGAAGCACCCATACATACAACTGTATCAACAGCTGAAAGGGGAGCAACTGCGCCGAGGGTGTAGCAGCCGATATCTGCAATGGAGTTAACCTTAAGCTTTTTAAGTGTGTAGAAAAGGCCTCTGTGGGGGCAGCCTGCACACATTACAGGAGGTCTCATGGGGATAGTATCCTCAACTACCTTGCCTGCGGGCACTGCCTTGCCAAGCTGCTGTGCAATGTAATTCTGGCTGAATTCGCCAATGTTTGTAAACATTGATTTGCCTTCGCACTCAATGCCAAGCTTCTTGCAGTGGGTTTCAATAATATCATCAAGCTCTTCTACAACTATAACCTTGCCTACGGAAGCGGCAAAATCCTTAATCTTCTGAACGGGCATGGGGTTAATCATACCAAGCTTGAGTACAGGGTAGGTGTCACCGCAAACCTCTTTGATATACTGGTATGAGGTTGAGCCTGTGATAAAGCCGATGCTGTTATCTGAGCCTGCGTCAATTCTGTTGATTTCAGCAGTTTCTGCCCACTCTGTAAGAGCGGCTGTTCTTGCCTCTACTACGGGGTGCTTTTTCTTTGCATTGCCGGGCATCATTACATACTTTGCAATGTTTTTCTCGTAGGGCTTAACGGGTACTTCAACTCTGTCGCTTGTTTCAACAATGCTCTGTGAGTGTGCAACTCTTGTGCACATCTTCATAATAACAGGTGTGTCGTACTTTTCGCTCAGCTCATAAGCAATCTTTGTAAATTCAAGTGCCTCAGCAGAGTCTGATGGCTCAAGCATGGGTACCTTTGCTGCAATAGCATAATGGCGGCTGTCCTGCTCATTCTGTGATGAGTGCATACCTGCATCGTCAGCTACGCAGATAATCATACCTGCATTAACGCCTGTGTATGAGATGGTGAAAAGGGGGTCGGCAGCAACGTTAAGACCAACGTGCTTCATACCAACAAAGCTTCTTCTGCCTGCAAGGGATGCACCAAATGCAGACTCCATACCAACCTTTTCGTTAGGTGCCCACTCAGCATAAATTTCTTCATACTTAGCGGCAAATTCGGTAACCTCTGTGGAGGGTGTACCGGGGTAGGATGAAACAAAGCAGCAGCCTGCCTCATAAAGGCCGCGTGCAAATGCTTCATTACCAAGCATAAGTTTTTTCATATTCTAATTCTCCCTGAATAATAAATTGCGTATTGTTAAATCAGCTGTTAATCTGTGCCTCTACAAGCCTGCCCTTGCAGTAAATCTCACGAAGCCTTGGCTTCTCAATTTTACCGGTTGGGTTACGGGGTACATCAGCAAAAATAATCTTTTTAGGTCTCTTGTATCTGGGAAGGTCGTTACAGAATTCGTTGATTTCGTCCTCTGTACATTCCATACCTTCTTTAATTTCGATAATTGCGCAGGTGATTTCGCCAAGACGGGGGTCGGGAAGGCCGATAACGCCTACATCCTTAATCTTATCGTGCTTGCGGAGGAATGCCTCAATCTGAACGGGGTAAATGTTTTCACCACCGCTGATGATAACATCCTTTTTACGGTCAACAAGGGTGATGAAGCCGTCCTCATCAACTACTGCCATATCGCCTGTAAAGAGCCAGTCGCCCTTGAGGATTTCGTCAGTAGCTTCCTTATTCTTATAGTAGCACTTCATAACGCCGGGGCCCTTAACCTTAAGCTCGCCAACCTCGCCAACTGCTACTACCTTATCGTTTTCGTCAACAACAAGTGCTTCCCAGTTATGGCCGGGTATACCGATTGCGCCAACCTTGTGGATATTCTCTACACCAAGGTGTACACAGCCTGGGCCAAGGCTCTCTGAAAGGCCGTAGTTTGTATCATACTGATGGTTGGGGAAGTACTTTTTCCATCTTGTGATAAGTGAGGGGGGAACGGGCTGAGCGCCTATGTGCATAAGCCTCCACTGGTCAAGCAGGTAATGGTCAAGGTCAATTGTACCATTTTCAATGCAGTCAAGTATATCCTGTGCCCAGGGAACAAGAAGCCATACGATTGTGCACTTTTCCTCAGTAACGGCACGAAGAATCCACTCAGGCTTAACGCCTCTTAGAATAACTGCCTTACTGCCGCTCATAAGTGAGCCGAACCAGTGCATCTTGGCACCTGTATGGTAAAGGGGAGGAATGCAAAGGAATACATCCTCTCTTGTCTGACCATGGTGGTAGTACTCTGTTTCGCAGGCACTGTAAATGCCTCTGTGGTCGTGAAGGATAGCCTTGGGGAAGCCTGTGGTGCCTGATGAGAAGTAGATGGCTGCATAGTCGCTCTCTTTAATTGCAACGGGGGGAGCTACTGTTGAGTAGTAACTCATAAGACCCATTACATCCTCAGCATATTCAGGCTTGTTGGGGCCTACATAAAATAAGGTTTTAACCTTAGGCATATCGTTGTGAATCTGGTCAATTCTGCCTATAAATTCCTCACCAAAAATAAGGAACTCAATATCTGCAAGGTCGCAGCAATACTGAATTTCGTCAGCAGCATAGCGGAAGTTAAGGGGTACTGCAATGCAGCCTGCCTTAAGAATACCAAAATAGAGGGGGAGCCATTCAAGGCAGTTCATAAGAAGGATACCAACCTTAGTATCTCTCTTTACGCCACGGCTTAAGAGCAGGTTTGCAAATTTGTTTGCGCCTCTGTCAAAAGCACCCCAGCTCATCTCTCTGCGGTAAGGTGTTTCGGGCTTTGCAGTTTCAATAAGTGAGGCCTCACGCCATGTGGTTGCCTGGTCTCTGTCCTTGGAGGGGTTCATCTCAACAAGGGCAATCTCATTTCTGTAAAGCCTTGCGTTACGTTCAAGTAACTCAGTAATTACCATATCTTTCTCTCCTTTGAGATTATTAAACTGATTTAGTCAAAAGGGGTAATAAGCTAAAAAACGCCCCCAGAGCATTACACTCTGAGGACGAGAATAACCCGTGGTACCACCTCTGTTTACCGTAAAAAACGGCCTCATGGCATTTTTTTGCCTGCGCTTTAACGGGCGCACCCGATATAACCTACTTGGCATAGCCTTTAAGAAATACAGCTCAGAAATGAATTCAGCTCCTGCTCAATAATGCCTTGCACCAGACGGCATCTCTCTGAATTGAGGAATGAAGCCCACGTTTTTCGTCATAGCTTTTGTTTTAATTGACTAAAACGCATTTTAGCATATTAAAAGGCTGATGTCAACGAAATAAGGATATATATAATATTTATGTGTAATGTTCCAAATATGTACAAATTATATTGGACAAAATGACAATGACAGCTCCCCTGATTACTGATAATTATTCTGATGGTAGGTTATGGCAACCTCGCTCATCATAGTGGCAGGGGAGTCAAAAAGAAGGCGCAGCATATAATTCTTTGTCATTTTAACCTTGCTGTTGCAGTTTGCAATTTTGTAGGCGACATCAGTTATATGCTCACTTGTGATTTTATCAAGGCGGCTTTTAACAAAATCTGCTGCGTATTTAGTGCCGCCTATGCGTATTTCCTTGCTTGTTACCGAGTAGGTTTCTGCCATAACCTCAATTAGCTCCGCTATTATTTCAACATTAGCACCATATTTGATTATATCATACTCAACTCTCTCCCGTATCTCATCCACAGATATGAATGGATGGTAAGT
>JAKSQR010000097.1 GCA_024404065.1 Clostridia bacterium
TTTATCCATATCCGTAAAAATCTTATCAAGCAGATATGTATAGGTAAAGGCTGTGCCGTCATAGTTTAGGGGCAGGCGTCTGTTTTCATCCCCACGGGTAAAAATGATTTTTACTCTTGGCAGGGCTTTGAAATCGCCCAATAAATCTGCAGAAACTCTCAGCAGATTATGGCTTATATTAAATTCTTTAACCTTTATAAGTGCGTCACTCATTAAAGAATACCTCTTTTTCCTGAAGCATAAATTTATATAGATAAAATATAACATAACAGCGCAGCATTTACAATCTTATTTTAGGCTTTACTTATTATATTTATAACTTGAAAAATAAAATATATTTGTTATAATAAAATATTATACTGGGTTATTGTGTGGCTCAGATTATTACAGCAAGGTGGTAATGGGTATGAATATTAACGCAGCGGTTACAGCGCTTATTGACTATGCAGAGGAGAATGGCTTAATTACAGCCTACGATAAAATCTACTGCACCAACAGAGTAATTGAGGCACTTTCACTTGACAGCTACGAGTGTGAAGAGTATGAGAAGTGCGACCTTCAGGCAATTCTTAAGGCAATACTTGACTATGCCTGCGAAAACGGACTTTGTGAAGACAGCGTAGTATACCGTGATTTATTTGATACCCGCATTATGGGCATACTTACCCCCATGCCCTCACAGGTTATAAATACATTCAAGGCAAAGTATGATGTAAGCCCCGTTGAGGCAACTGATTACTACTATAACCTCAGCCGTAAGAGTGACTACATCCGTGAGTATCGCATTAAAAATGATATGAAGTGGGTTACAAAAACCGCTTATGGCGATATTGATATTACCATTAACCTTTCAAAGCCTGAAAAAGACCCTAAGGCTATTGCAGCAGCCCGCAACGCAAAGCAGAGCGGTTACCCCAAATGTATGCTTTGTAAGGAGAATGAGGGCTACAGCGGCAGAGTAAACCACCCTGCCCGTCAGAATCACAGAATTATCCCCATTACCATAAATAACGAAAACTGGTTTTTACAGTATTCACCTTATGTTTACTACAATGAGCATTGCATAGTATTCAACAGCCAGCACACACCAATGGTTATAAATAAATCTGCCTTTGATAAGCTTTTTGACTTTGTAAAAATGTTCCCACACTACTTTGTAGGCTCAAATGCAGATTTACCCATTGTAGGCGGCTCAATCCTCTCTCACGAGCATTTCCAGGGCGGTCACTACACCTTCGCTATGGCAAAGGCACCCATTGAGGAGTATGTAAAATTTGAAGGCTTTGAGGATGTTGAGGCAGGCATTGTAAACTGGCCCATGACAGTTATCAGGCTCAGAGGTCAGGATACCTCCCGCATTACAGCCCTTGCCGAAAAGGTGCTTAATTGCTGGCGTGCCTACACAGACGAAGAAAACTTTATTTATGCCGAAACTGACGGCACACCTCACAACGCAATTACCCCCATTGCAAGGTGCAACGAGGGCGTTTATGAGATGGATTTAGTGCTTCGTAACAATATTACTACTGACGAATACCCCGATGGCTATTACCATCCCCATCCCGAGTATCACCACATCAAGAAAGAGAATATCGGCCTTATTGAGGTTATGGGTCTTGCCGTATTACCCTCAAGGCTTAAGGGCGAGATGGAAGCTCTTAAAAAGGCTATGCTCTGCGGCGCAGACATCACAAAGGATGATGTACTTTCAAAGCACGCTGAGTGGGCTGATATGATTAAGAGCAAGTATGATGTAACTGCTGATAATATAGATAAGATTATTCAGGACGAAATCGGCATAGTATTTGCCGCAATCTTAGAGCAGTGCGGTGTTTACAGCCGTGACGAAAAGGGCAGAGAAGGCCTTATTAAGTTTATCAGAAGCGTAAAATAATTAAGGATGTGAATTGATGCAGTATGTTATTTTAGACCTTGAATGGAATAACACCTACGCAAAAAAGAGCGCCGGCTTTATAAACGAAATTATTGAAATCGGCGCAGTAAAATTAAATGAAAATTTTGACCAGGTAGATGCCTTCAGCTGTATTGTGCGCAGTCAGATTGCCCGCAAATTGCGTGGCAGCGTTAAAAAGCTTACTAACCTTTCAAATGAGGATATCTCCGCAGGTCAGCCCTTTACAAAAGCCTTTTCACTTTTCCGTAAGTGGATAGGCAACACAGGTGATACCGTTATAATCACATGGGGCGACAGCGATATAAGAGTGCTTATTGAGAATTTCTCATATTTTAACGGCATCAATACCGTACCATTCTTAACCTATTATTGCGACCTTCAGAAGTATTATCAGAAAACAAGGGCACAGCATCTTGACCATCAGGCAGGTCTTATTACTGCCGCTCAGGATTGCGGAATTGACCCCGAATTATACACCCACCACAGAGCCCTCGGTGACAGCCTGCTTACTGCAGATATTTTTGAGCTTATCTATGAGGCTGAAAGCTTCAAGAAGGAAACTGTGCTTTGCAATGATGAGTATTACGGCAGGCTTCTCTTTAAGGCAAAGGTGCTTAAAAACCTTGATAATCCCCTTATTGATAAGCGTAAGCTTGACCATTACTGCGACACCTGTGGTAAACAGTGCAAGGCTTTAGCCCCTTGGAAATTCAGCTGCTCCTTCTTCCGCACCACCTACTATTGTGCCGATTGTGACACAACCTATGCAGTAAGGGTGCGCTTCAAGAAGCTTTATGACAGCGTGGATTATAAAAAGATTGTTACCGTAGTAAATCCTGATAACTCACAAGAGGAGGATGATGACGAATGAAAATCTTAATAACAGGCGGTGCCGGCTTTATAGGTACAAATTTCTGCTACTATATGCTTAAAAAGCACCCCGATTATGAATATGTCTGTATGGATAGCCTTACCTATGCAGGCAACCTTCACAACCTTGAGAAGGCACTTGAAAACCCTAATTTTAAGTTTGTAAAGGCAAGCATTTCTGACAGAGAGGCTGTTGATAAGCTCTTTGCAAAGGAAAACTTTGATATAGTAGTAAACTTTGCTGCTGAGAGCCATGTTGACCGCAGTATTGAGAACCCCTCAATCTTTCTTGAAACAAATATTATGGGCACAGCAGCCCTCCTTGATGCAAGCAGAAAGTATGGTGTAAAGAGATACCATCAGGTATCAACAGACGAGGTTTATGGCGATTTACCTATTGACCGCCCCGACCTTTTCTTTACTGAGGAAACACCTATTCACACATCAAGCCCCTATTCATCATCAAAGGCAAGCGCAGATTTACTTACCCTTGCCTACGCACGCACATATAAAATGCCTGTAACCATTTCCCGTTGCAGCAATAACTATGGCCCTTATCAGTTCCCTGAGAAGCTTATCCCCGTTATGATTCAGAAGGCGCTTAATGATGAGAATCTGCCCGTTTACGGCAACGGCCTTAATGTAAGGGATTGGCTCTATGTGGATGACCATTGCTCTGCTATTGATTTAATTATTCATAACGGCAGAGAGGGCGAGGTTTACAACATAGGCGGCCATAACGAAAAGCAGAATATTGAGGTAGTTAAAACCATATTAGAGCGTGTTGGCAAGCCTGAGAGCCTTATTACCTATGTTAAGGACAGAGCAGGTCACGATTTAAGATACGCCATAGACCCTGCAAAAATTCACGCAGAGCTTGGCTGGTTACCCGAAACAAAGTTTGCAGATGGCATTAAGCTGACTATTGACTGGTATCTTAATAACAGAGCATGGATGGATGACATCTTCAGCGGTGACTATGCAAAATTCAACGAAACCGAAGGCGGAAAATATGCTTGAGGATTTAGTGCTTAAAAACCGAAGCTACCGCCGTTTTTATGGTGATTGTAAAATAAGCAATGATGAGCTTTTACACCTTGTGGACCTTGCACGCAACACAGCCTCCACAGCTAATTTGCAGGGGCTTAAATTCCTGATTGTAAATGAGGAAAAGAAAAATGCAGATGTGTTTGAAACCCTTTCATTTGCAGGCAGGCTTAAGGAGTGGAATGGTCCGAAGGAGGACGAAAGACCCACCGCCTATATCATAATTTTAACTGATTTATCTGTAGGTAAAAATCTTGATTTTGATGTAGGTATATGCGCCCAGACTATACTGCTTGGTGCTACTGAGATGGGCTACGGCGGATGTATGCTTGGCTCAATTAAGCGTGAAAAAATGAGCGAAGATTTTGGCATAGACTTGAATAAATACAAAATAAGCCTTTGTATTGCTCTGGGTAAACCTAAAGAGGATGTAAGGCTTGTTGATGTAAAAGAAGACGGTGATATTGCCTATTACCGTGACGAGAAAGGCACCCATTATGTGCCTAAAAGAAGCTTAAAGGATATTTTATTTTAATGGAAAACGGAAAGTATAAGTACGAAATACATTGCCATACTGACGAAACCAGTAACTGCGGCAGAGTGCCTGCTGCAAGGCTTATTGAAATATATAAGGAGCGTGGCTACGACGGTGTTGTAATTACGGACCATTACAGCCAGATGACCTTTAAGGAGAAGGATGCCTTCAAGGCAGGTAAGCTTTACGATAAGTTTTTGCTTGGCTACCGCACCGCAAAGGAGGCAGCAGGGGATGACTTCACTGTGCTGCTCGGTATGGAATTGCGTGGCTGGTGCTCTGCAATAGACTTCCTTGTATATGGTATGACAGAGGATTTCGTAAAAAATAACGGCAACCTTCTTTTTAAGTATTGCCACAGGTTTTATAAGCTTGCAAAGAAAAACGGCTTTCTCATAATCGGCCCACACCCTTACAGAATGTTCCCCATAAGGCCAAGCCTTCATGCAGTAGATGGCATTGAAATCTACAATGGCAAGGAGAGCAAGGAGCATAATCAGAAGGCACTTGCATGGGCAAAAAAGCATAATGTTAAAATTATGACCTCAGGCAGTGACTTTCACAGGGATACCCACACAAATTTCAGCGGCATTCTTACAGATGAGCCTATTAAAACAAATGATGATTTAATCCGCATACTTAAAAGCGGCAATTACGAAACAATTACCAATGAAGCTAATTTCTGATTGAGGTGTAATATGAAAAAGGCAGTTAAAATACTTGCAGCAGCAATGTGCATTATAGTTTTATTCACTTCCACAGTATTCGGTGATTATGTTTATAATTACAGCAGCGTAAGCCAGCAGGTAAAGGTTATTGATGGCATTAAGGAATTTTTTGGAAATGTAGGGTACATTCTTACCTATACATCAAAAACTCCTACAAAGAGCCTTTGCAAAATACCTGAGCTTGAAAAGAATTATGTGCCACAGGGCTTTTGCTATGTGGATAGTCAGGATATGTTTGCAGTAACCTATTACAGCGCAGATGACCTTAACTCCATAGTAGCCCTCATAGATGCAGCCTCAGGGGAGCGCATTAAAACAGTAGTGCTTCATTACGAGGATGGCTCAGACTGTAAGGCTCACGTAGGCGGCTGTGCAGATATAGGCGATTCACTTATTATCTCCGCAGGCAAAAGTGCCCGCAGGCTTAAAATAGCAGATATACTTGAGGCAGAGGATTACGGCAATGTAAACTTCTGCGGTAAGCTTAAAACAGATATGCAGGCTTCCTACCTTAACGCTTATAAAAACCTGCTTATAGTAGGTCAGTTTTATACCTTTACCCCCGATAATCAGTATGAAACACCAAAGGAGCATAGCTTATATTTCTCAAAGTCAAAGCATAACTACGCAATGTGCGAGGTGTTTGATTTAAGAGATATGGATGCAGTTTTTGAAAGTGAAACTGCCACACCCATGTTTATGGTATCCGTACCAAATTCCATACAGGGTGTTGCCTATGACGGCACCTGCCTTGTAACAAGCAGCTCATCTACAGCCTATGGCAACTCATTCTTAAGATATTATAACCTTGAGAAGGCAGTTATCACAGATTATAACCTTGGTGGCACAGATGTAAACCTTTACATAATTACTGAGGATATGGCAGAAAAAACAGTTAAAATTGAGCCCATGAGCGAGGGCATAGATTTCTACGGCGACAAGGTTGCAGGTATATTTGAGAGTGGCGCAAAGAAATTCACCGCAAGAAAAAAGATGAGCGACATCTGTGTGTTTGA
>JAKSQR010000098.1 GCA_024404065.1 Clostridia bacterium
GCACTTATTATCAGATGGATTTCGGATGGCAAGCTTATTGCAACACAAAAGGCCGATGATATTGCCTTTGATCTGAGTGAATACAGCGACAGTATTGGCAACTATGTAAGAGCAGAGGTATTTGGTGCAGGCGGTATAATTTACACTCAGGCATTCCTTCTGAATGTTGAAGAAAACGCAGGTAATGCTTCTGTAACTGATGCAGGCTTCTTTGATTTTGGCATTTTTGATTTCCTTTTAGGTACTTTTGCAAATTGGGGAGATGTACTCGGCAGAGTATTCAGAATTGGTAAATGAAAAGAATAATTGCAATTTATGATAATGATTACGGCTGTGAAGAACGCAGTGAAGACGAAAGCTTAAAATACCTTGTTGTGCTTCAGGATGAAGACGGCAATGAGGAAGAAATATTGGCAGAGGATAAATATTTAACTGACAACAACCTTGATGTTGGCTCAGTATGGATTACACCTAAGGAGGATTAACTATGAAAAAGACAGCGAGCTTATTACTTGTAATAGCACTTATAATTTCCTGCTTCTCAGTTTGTGCCTTTGCAGAGGGTCACAAGACAGACGCCCTTCTTGCTCAGGTAGCAAATGCAAAAGAAATGAAGGTAACTCTCAGAGCAGGCAACACAATGCTTGGCTCATCAACCGAAACATATTACATCAAGGGCAATAATGCTGCACTTGACTGGACTAATGGCTTTATTACAATCAGGGTAATTTTAACTGACGGTAAAGCTTATGCTTACCTTCCCTCAGTACCTTTCTTCTTTGTAAAGCTTGATACAGGTCTTCTTAAAATTGATATTTCTCAGATTATGAAAACTGCTATGGGTGCAACAAGTGCTATAACAGTATTTGAGAGCGAAGGCGAAGAAGAAATTGACGGCGTTAAGTACTATGTAGAAACATATAATGACAGAGCACAGGCTAAGCTTAAATACTGCTATATTGGTGATGAGCTTAAGCTTCTCAAGGTTACAAACCGTACAGGCACACCTCTTGAGAGTGTAAATTACACTTATTTTGATGGTTACGGCTTCTCAGTTGATGACAGCGTTATGAAGGTGCCAACAGGCTTTGACCTTACACCTATTCTTTCAGCTCTTCTTACATCCATTCTTGCTTCAGCAATCACTTTATAATTATGCAGAGATATAATGATGAAAAGCTTCTAATGCCCCGCTACAGGTTTAAGTGCATTCTTGATGTTACACCTGAGGATTTACACAAGATGGGAGCAAAGGCAGTAGGGCTTGATATAGATAATACTATTGCCCCTGATGGCACTATGAATTTCATAGATGGCATTCAGGATTGGGTTAAGATGATTCAGGCAGCAGGATTCCCGATTACAGTAATTTCAAATGGTACTCTCATCAGGGTAATACCTATTTCAAAATATCTTGGTGGTCTGCCCTATATTCATCTTTCCTTTAAGCCGTTTCCTATGAGCTTAAGAAAGGCTGCAAAAAGGATGAATGTTGATATAAGCGAGCTTGCAATGCTTGGTGACCAGCTTTATTCTGATATAAAGGCAGCTAACTGGTGTGGTGCTATTCCTGTAAGGATTGACCCATTACCTGCAAAGAGCCTTTATCCACATTATTATGAGTGGAAAAACAAGAGGGAAGTACCTTACCTTCAGGCTTTTGAAAAGGAACACGGCTATGGCGTTTATGATTAAAATTTCTCTATGAGATAAATTGGAGCTTATATGATATTTGAAAAATCAACAATAAATAATATTGAGGTAGCAAATAAAATTTTCCGCTCTGCCACTCACGATGGCGCAGCAGACGAAAATGGCGCACCTACTGAAGCACTTATAAGAAAATATGAAAACCTTGCTATCAACGAGGTAGGCTGTATTATTACAGGCTATGCTGCAGTAAGCAAAGAGGGTGTATCAAATTACCCCGGTATGCTTAAAATTTATGATGATGCAGTAATACCTGAGTATAAAAAGCTTACAGATGCCGTTCACAATCACAATACTCCCATAGTATTACAGATTGCACATTGTGGCAGGCAGACTTCATCCAAAAAGATAGGTGAGCAGAAAATTGCCCCCTCAAATGTAATGCACATTATGTACCCCGATAAAGCTAAAGAGATGACTGAAACTGATATATATATGATGATTCAGCATTTCATTGATGCAGCAGTAAGAGCCGAAAAGGCAGGCTTTGATGCAGTTCAGCTTCACGGTGGTCATGGTTATATTCTTCACGATTTTATGTCACCCTATGGCAACAGGCGTAAGGATAAATGGGGCGGCTCTGTTGAAAACAGAACAAGGGCCGTAAGAATGATTGTTGAAGGCATAAAAGCAAAAACAAGCCTTCCTGTATGGATTAAAATAAGTGCAGAGGATAACCGCAAAAATGGTATGAATCCTGCATACACTATTGAGGTACTCCGCATTCTTGAAAAAGCGGGTCTTGACGCTGTTGAGGTTTCCTGCGGTACAGTTGAGGATGGCATGAATACTATGCGAAGTGATGTGCTTCCTATGAGTGCGGTATTTAAGTACAGAGAGCCTGTTGCAAGCTTCCCAAAGGGTTTTTCAAACTTTGCATTCAAGGCAGCAAGAATGGCAAATTCATTTATTCCCCAGCCGAAGCCTCTTGAAAACTTTAATGTAGAGAATGCAACAATGATTAAAAAGGCACTCTCCATACCTGTAATCGTAGTTGGTGGTATTCACAAGCTTGCAGATATGGAAAGCATAGTAGCAGAGGGCAAGGCAGATTTTATCTCACTTTGCAGACCTCTTATCTGTGAGCCTAATTTAGTACGCAAGCTCCACGAAGGCAAGCAGAACAAAGCAAAATGTATTATGTGCAACTATTGTGGTCTTGTTATTGAGAAAGAGGCTACAAGATGTCTTTATGGCAGAATAAAAGACTGATTTTTTATAATCCGCTCTGATTTTCAGGGCGGATTTGTTTGTTGTGTATTACAGTACAAAAATATACTCAAGTTCAATTATGTGAAATAAACAAAATTACTCTTTACAATGCTAGTATAAAGTATTAAAATAAAGTAGGGCAATGGAGCTACCAAGGGTATCTTTATTGCCAATCTTTTTGTGTTTAAGGAGAAATATTATGAAAAACTTAGGTTACTACAATGGTAAATATGACGAAATTGAAAATATGAGCATCCCTATGCTTGACCGTGTTTGCTGGTATGGTGATGGCGTTTATGATGCTACATATTCACATAACCATGTTGTTTTTGATATGGATAATCACCTTAATAGATTTTACAGAAGTGCAAAGAAGCTTGATATCATCATTCCTATTGAGAGAGCAGAGCTTGAAAAGCTTCTCAGAGAGCTTGTACTCAAGGTTGATGATGGTGATCAGTTTGTATATATGCAGGTTACAAGAGGTAGTGGTTTAAGAAACCATGTTTATGAAGAGGGCACTGTTGGTAACCTCTGGATTACTCTTACACCAAGCAAGGTTCAGAATACTTATGAGCCTATTGACGTAATCACATTTGAGGATAAGAGATTCCTTTACTGCGATTGTAAAACTCTTAACCTTATTCCCTCAGTTCTTGGTGCAACTGCAGCTGACAGAGCAGGCTGCCACGAAGCAATCTTCCACAGAGGAGATATAGTAACTGAGTGCGCTCACTCCAACGTATCAATTATCAAGGATGGTAAGGTTATTACTCATCCTCTTGACGATAAAGTCCTTCCCGGTACAGCACGTATCCGCCTTCTTGCATTTGCTCAGAAGCTTGGTTACGAAACTGAGGAGAGAGATTATACCCTTGATGAGCTTATGAATGCTGATGAAATCATCGTTCATTCAACCGGCTCATTTGCTCTTCCCGTTGCTCACGTTGATGGCAAACCTGTAGGCGGTAAGGCACCTGAAATGCTTAAGAGAATTCAGGATGCTCTTGTAGCAGACTTTGAAGAGCAGTGCAAGCCTCAGTAATCTGATTTTCAGGAGGATATTGCTTTATGAATAAGCAGGAGCTTACTTTATTAAATATTGGCGATAACCTTGATTCACTTATGAACCTTGACCCAAGAGGCTATGGTGTATGCCGTATTCTTTACTCAGGCTCAAGAAAGTTCACAGGTGAGCCTCTTTCAGTTCACGCAGCTAAAGGCCTTTGTGAGAATATCAAAAGAGGCGAATTAGTATATATTATTACCGGCTTTGTTCTTTTACCCTGGAATGAAGCTGAAACAGACGGAATTATTTCATCAACAGTATTTGCAAAGTATGTTATAAATGCTTTTGGTGCAAAACCTGTAATGATTGTTCCTGACCAGTGCGTTAAAGCAATCAATGCTATGTCAAAGGTGCTTGATATGGCAGTTACTGATGATATAGACAGTATCGGTGAAAATACAGTTTGTGTTGTACCTTTTACTAAAGATGATGCTGAAGCAGAAGCACAGGCCGATGAAATCCTTTCACACGGTAAGCCCTGTGTATGCTTCTCAAACGAAGCACCCGGCAGAAATAAAAATGGCTACTATCATAACGCAGTAGGCGTGAATACTACTGATGTTGAGCCTAAGTATGATGTACTCTTTAAGAAATGTCAGGCACTTGGTATTTACAATTTCTCCATAGGCGATTTAGGAAATGAAATTGGTATGGGTGCTATTGAAGACCATATCAGAGAGTATATTCCTTATGCTGAGGAGGGCGGATGCAAGGCAGGCACAGGCTACGGTATTGTAGTTGATTCTGCTGCAGATAATATCCTTACCGCTACTGTATCTGACTGGGGCTGTAACGCAGTTATGGCAGCAATGTCTTATATCCTTGGCAATCCCGATTTATTTATCACTCCCGAAATGCAGTCTGCCGTAATGGATGCTGCTGCAGGTGCAGGTATGCTTGATATGTATGGTGAAGCAAGACCTTACATTGATGGTATCGGTAAAAATATAGTATTACCTATGGTGTCTATGATGAAGGCACTTATTGAGTATCCTCCAACCGTTGAGGATAAAACAGAGGCATGGTTTGAAAATACTCTTAAAAAAGGATTTTTCAATAAATGAGTTATCAATTTTTACAGAATGGGGATAATGCCCTTACAGTACAATTTGATAAAGAAATAAATAAGGAGGTTAATGCTAAGGTTACGGCATTGGCTTCTTTGGTAAGCTCAAACGGGATTGAAGGTGTAATTGAGCTTATACCTACTTTCACATCGCTTACAGTGATATATGACTGTACAGTTATTTCAGCAAAAAAGCTGAAAAAACAACTTGATAAGCTTATTAGCTCAATGAAATCTGAAAGCTCCTCAAAGGCAACAGTATGGCAAATCCCAGTCTGCTATGACAGTGAGTTTTCGCTTGATATGGAAAATGTATGTAATCATACTGGTCTTAATCCTGATGAGGTAATAGAGCTTCATACATCAAAGCCCTATCTTATATATATGCTTGGATTTTTACCCGGCTTTGCTTATCTTGGCGGTATGGATGAAAGGCTTCACACACCAAGGCTTTCAAATCCAAGGCTTGAGATTTTTAAGGGCGCAGTTGGTATAGGCGGCGAGCAGACAGGTATTTACCCGATTGCTTCCCCTGGTGGCTGGCAGCTTATAGGTAAAACTCCTATAAATGTTTTTGACCCTGAAAAAGAGAATCCAATTCTCTATAAAGCAGGGGATTATATTAAATTTTACAGCGTTTCACTTGATGAGTTTTATAAAATTGAAGCTCAGGTGAATGATGGCACCTACACAGTAAAATGTGAGGAGGTGCAGCTATGATTGAAGTAATCAATGGCGGTATGCTCTCCACTATTCAGGATGCAGGCAGATTTGGTGTAATGAAAAACGGCTTTACCCAAAGTGGTGTTATGGATAGCCATTCACATAAGCTTGCAAATATACTTTGCGGTAATGATGAAAACGCCCCTGTAATTGAAATGAC
>JAKSQR010000099.1 GCA_024404065.1 Clostridia bacterium
TAGCCTGCATTGTCGTAGGGTATATCTGTGGGGTTACCGTCCTCATCAAGCTTGAAAAGGTAAAACTCAATTTCAGGGCCGAAGAAGAAGGTGTAGCCCGCTTTAGCAGCATCATCAATAGCCTTTTTAAGAATACTGCGGCAGTCGTTTTCAAAAACCTTGCCATCAGGGTAGGTGATGGAGCAGAACATTCTTACAACCTTGCCGTGCTCAGGCCTCCAGGGGAGGATTGTGAGTGTGTCAGGGTCAGGATGAAGGAACAAATCAGAGTGGGCAACATCGCCAAAGCCCCTTACAGAGGAGCCATCAAATGCAATGCCAAACTCAAAGGCTCTTTTAAGCTCTGAGGGCATAATGGATATATTTTTCAGTTTGCCATAAACGTCACAGAATGCAAGTCTTATAAACTTTACATCGTCCTCCATAACATACTGAAGTATTTCTTCTGCTGAATAATTCATAATTCAAACCTCTCATTCCAAGAAATTCAAAAAATGAGCACAGGTGCAAATTTCCAATAGGGGAGCCGCCTTGCTCTTATGGCAATGATTTTATCATACATATTTATATTATGTCAATGTTTATATAAATATGGAAATTAGGACATTTGATTGCTTTTGGTAAAAAATACTTGACTTTAGCGCTTTAGTGTAGTAAAATACTGACACTAAAGCAAAGGCGCTGATAGGACTATGGTCTATTAGCGCCCTTTTTTATTGCGGTAGGCCAAATTTCACGATGAAAACGGTGATATAATGTCAGACTACAGTAATAAATTTTTTATGCCCTCACAGGCAATGGCTGTAAATCTTATTGATGTTGAGTCAGTTAAGAGCAAGGCTACAAAGAATGTACATAATCAGAGTGCCGCAGTCAAAAGCGGTGAAGCAAAAATTACATTCAACGGCGCAGGCATAAATAAATCCTTTAAGGCTACACCCGAAGCAGAGAGCCTTATGGATATAAGAAAGAATGCCTGACAGGAGAGTTAAAAAAGATTAGTGTATTTTCAGCACATAATCTGTAAATAGAATGGAGAGACAAAAATGTTCAAAACAGAGTACGCAAAAAAGGTTTATGAAGCAACAGAGGCTAAGAATGCCGGTCAGGACGAATACCTCCAGGCAGTAAAAGAAGTTCTTTTATCACTTGAGCCCGTTGTAGAGCAGAATCCCGTTCTTCAGAAGAAGGGTATTCTTGAAAGAATCGTTGAGCCTGAAAGACAGCTTATGTTCCGTGTAACATGGGTTGATGATAACGGCAACGTTCAGGTAAACAGAGGTTACAGAATCCAGTTTAACTCAGCTATCGGTCCTTACAAGGGCGGTATCAGATTCCATCCCTCAGTAAACATTTCAGTTATTAAGTTCCTTGGCTTTGAGCAGATTTTCAAAAACAGCCTTACAGGCCTTGCAATGGGCGGCGGTAAAGGTGGTTCTGACTTTGACCCCAAGGGTAAGTCAGATGAAGAAATCATGAGATTCTGCCAGGCATTTATGACAGAGCTTGCAAAGCACATCGGTTCAGATACCGACGTTCCCGCAGGTGATATCGGTGTAGGCGGCCGTGAAATCGGTTACCTCTTTGGTCAGTATAAGAGACTTCAGAACGTATTCACAGGTGTTCTTACAGGTAAGGGTCTTGATTTCGGTGGTTCTCTTGCACGTACAGAGGCTACAGGTTATGGCCTTTGCTACCTTACAGAGGAAATGCTCAATTGCATGAAGAATGACTCTTTCAAGGGTAAGACAGTTGTTATTTCCGGTTCAGGTAACGTTGCTATTTACGCTTGCCAGAAGGCTACTCAGCTTGGTGGTAAGGTAGTTGCAATGAGCGACTCAAACGGTTATATTTATGACCCCAACGGCATTAACCTTGATGTTGTTAAGCAGCTTAAGGAAGTTGAAAGAGCAAGAATCTGTGAGTATGTAAACAGAGTAGAAGGTGCTGAGTATCACGAAGGCTGCAGAAATATCTGGGGCATCAAGTGTGATGTAGCTCTTCCCTGCGCTACTCAGAATGAGCTTGATGGCGATGCAGCTAAGAAGCTTATTGCTAACGGTGTTATCGCTGTTGCAGAAGGCGCTAACATGCCCTCAACTCCCGAAGCAGTTGAAGCACTTCAGGCAGCAGGCGTTCTCTTTGCTCCCGCAAAGGCAGCTAACGCAGGCGGCGTTGCAGTTTCAGGTCTTGAAATGAGCCAGAACTCAATGAGATATGACTGGACATTTGAAGAGGTTGATGGCAAGCTTCAGGGCATTATGAAGAATATCTTCCACAACATTTATGATGCTGCTGAGAAGTATGGCGTAGCAGGCGACCTTGTAGCAGGTGCAAACATTGCAGGCTTCGAGAAGGTTTCAAACGCTATGCTTGCAGAAGGTATTATTTATTGATTTTACCTTTTCATAAGGCAGAAATTATATAGTGCTTTTATCAGGGATGGAGAGCTTTTCTCCATCCCTTTATTTTGTTAAATAAAAGCCTTTATTGTGTATCAATATTGTATATTATTCACATTGTAGATAATGGTCTTATATGGTATAAATATTGCGTTGATTTTTATAATCAGGCAGATATATATTTTCCCCGAAAGAAGGAATTTTTATGAAAAAGAAAACCCTTATAAACACTGTTGAAATTGGTGTTATGGCTGCAATTATTGCTATATGCTCATGGATTTCACTTAACGTAGGTAATGTACCCTTTACCCTTCAGACCTTTGGTGTGTTTCTTGCCCTTCAGGTATTAGGTGGTGCAAACGGTACTATCGCTGTACTTGTGTATATTATACTCGGCCTTGTAGGTGTGCCCGTTTTTGCAGGCTTCACAGGTGGCGTAGGTATAATTCTCGGACCTACCGGCGGCTACATTGTTGGCTTCCTCATTATGGGCGTAATTTATTGGTTCAGCGAAAAGGTTCAGAAAAACACTCTTATTCAGGTGCTTATACTTGTGCTTGGCCTTGTTGCCTGCTACGGTTTTGGTACAATCTGGTTTTCAAAGGTATATGCAAATCAGGGCAATGCAGTAACATTATGGGCAGTTTTAGGCTGGTGTGTTTTCCCATTTATCATTCCCGATGCCGTAAAGCTGGCTGTTTCCGTAATTATTTCAAAAAATCTTAAAAAAGTACTACCAAAAATCAGGAAAATATAATATAATATAAAATGGTGCAGAGAGTGCACCTTGGTTTGGTTAAAATTATTTCATATAAAAGGAGACAGCATTATGTCTAACGGAGCAATTGTTGGTATTAACTGGGGCGACGAAGGCAAAGGCCGTATGGTTGACCTTCTTACTAATCAGTACGATATAGTAGTTCGCTATCAGGGCGGCGGTAACGCAGGCCATACCGTAATTAACGATTTTGGTAAGTTCGCACTTCATCTGCTTCCCTCAGGTATTTTCCGTCCCGGCGTAGTAAGTATTCTTGGTAACGGTGTTGCACTTGACCCCGAAAATCTCTGGAACGAGATGCAGGGCGTAGAGGCACAGGGCGTTCCCCTTACACCTGATAAGCTTATGATAAGCGACCGTTGTTCACTTCTTCTTCCCTGGCATCGTGAGCTTGACTGCCTTGAGGAAGCAAGACTTGCAGATAAGAAATATGGCTCAACAAGACAGGGTATAGCTCCCTTCTACTCAGATAAGTATCAGAAAAAGACTGTACTTGCAGGCGAGCTTTTCTACCCCGAGCAGCTTAAGGCACACCTTGCAGATTTACTTGAGTGGAAAAACCTTACAATCACAAAGGTTTATGGCGCAGAGCCCATCACAATGGAATCCGTAATGGAGTGGGTTGATAATTACTGCGAAAAAATTAAGCCCTTTATCTGTGATACAGGCAGATTTTTAAGAGAGGCCGAAAAGAATGGCAAGCACATCCTCTTTGAGGCACAGCTTGGCGCACTTCGTGACCTTGACTTTGGTATTGTTCCCTATACTACATCCTCAAACCCCATCGCATCCTACGCACCTGTAGGCTCAGGTCTTACAACTGCAAAGCTTGATGATGTTATTGGTGTAGTCAAGGCATACTCCACTTGCGTTGGTGAGGGTCCCTTCACCTGCGAAATGTTTGGCGAAGAGGCAGAGAAGCTTCGTGAATTCGGCTTTGAATACGGTGCAAAGACAGGCAGACCCAGAAGAGTTGGTCCTATCGATATCGTAGCTACCCGCTATGGTGTTGAGTGCCAGGGCGCTACTGCAATCGCTCTTACAAAGCTTGATGTACTCAGCTATATGGACAAAATCCCCGTATGTACTCAGTATGAGCTCAACGGTGAAAAGATAGATTATTTCCCATTCCCCACAGCACTTCCTATGTGCAAGCCTGTAATTGAATACCTTCCCGGCTTCAAGACAGATGTATCATCCTGCCGTGAGTGGGATGACCTTCCCAAGGCTGCACAGGATTACGTTCTTTACATTGAAGAAAAAATCGGCTGTTTCATTAAGTATGTTTCAGTTGGTCCTGAGCGTGACAGCATTATTATCAGATAAGGAGAACAAAAATGGTAGATAAGTACGAATCCCCACTCAGTTCAAGATACGCCTCTGATTATATGCTTGAGCTTTTTTCACACAGAACAAGAATTGTAACCTGGAGAAAGCTCTGGATTGCACTTGCTCAGGCTGAGAATAAGCTTGGTCTCCCCGTAACACAGGAGCAGGTTGACCAGCTTAAGGCTAATGTTGATAACATTGATTTTGATGTTGCAGCAGCAAGAGAAAAAGAAGTACGCCATGATGTTATGGCTCACGTTTACACATACGGTAAGGTTGCTCCCGATGCAGCAGGTATTATCCACCTTGGTGCTACAAGCTGCTATGTAACCGATAATGCAGATGTTATCATTTACAGAGATGCTCTTACATACCTTCGCAAGGAGCTTCAGGGCGTAATTGCAAACCTTGCAGATTTCGCTGAGAAATATAAGGCACTCCCCACACTTGGTTATACTCACTATCAGCCTGCACAGCTTGTAACAGTTGGTAAGAGAGCTACTCTCTGGATGCAGGATTTTGTAGCTGACCTTGAAGAGCTTGATTTCGTAATCGGCTCAATGAAGCTTTTAGGCTGCAGAGGTACAACAGGTACTGAGGCAAGCTTTATGGAGCTTTTTGAGGGTGACGGCGCAAAGATTGACGAAATGAACAGAATGATATGTGCTGATTTCGGCTTTGACAAGTGCTTTGCCGTAAGCGGTCAGACCTATCCCCGTAAATTCGACAGCCGTATTCTTAACGTACTCTCATCAATCGCACAAAGCGCTTACAGAATGGCTAACGATATAAGACTTCTTCAGCACGACCGTCAGGTTGAGGAGCCCTTTGAGAAGAATCAGATTGGTTCATCTGCAATGGCTTACAAGCGTAACCCCATGAGAAGCGAGCGTATCTGCTCCCTTTCACGTTACCTTATGGCTGATGCACTTAATGCACCTATGACCGCTTCCACACAGTGGCTTGAGAGAACACTTGATGACTCTGCAAACCGCAGAATCTCAATCCCCGAAGGCTGCCTTTGTGCAGATGCAGTTCTCCGCCTTGCACAGAATGTTACAAACGGTCTTGTTGTAAACGAAAAGATTGTTGACAGAACAGTAAGAGAGTATCTTCCCTTTATCGCTACTGAAAACATCCTTATGGAAGGTGTTAAGAGAGGCGGCGACAGACAGGAGCTTCACGAGGTTATCCGCTCCTGCTCAATGGAGGCTACCGCAAGAATGAAGAATGGTGAGCCCTGCGCACTTCTTGAGGCACTTGCAGAGAGAAGCGAATTTAACCTTTCAAAGGCAGAGCTTGAGGCACTTCTTGACCCATCACTTTACATAGGCAGATGTCCCGAGCAGGTTGATAAATTCCTTGCAGAGGTAAGACC